>JAAFJL010000009.1 GCA_013298865.1 Cytophagales bacterium
AATAAGATTACACTTCCCCAACGTTAGGGAATTTATTTATGAAAAAGATGAAAATACTACTTTTTGCTCTTATTCCTGCCTCACTCCTGACGGTGTTTGGCGTTCAAACTATGTCGAAGTACGACAAAGGTGCTCAGACCCAAGTAGTTTATGCTCCTGGGGATTTGCAACCAACCGCTACTCAGAAAAAAGTAGAGGGTTTGGTGGCTCAAATCTTGGGGAGTTATCACTACCGCAGAGTGCCTTTGAATGATTCATTATCATCAAGAATTTTTGATAATTACATCAAAGATTTAGATGGAAACAAAGTGTATTTCACGGCAAGTGATATTGCAGGTTTTGAAAAATATCGTAACAGATTAGACGATGAGCTCCAGTCTGGAGACCTCACTGCGGCTTATGATATTTATAATCTTTACCAAAAAAGACTAAAAGAACGCTATCAGTACATTTTTTCAATCATAGATAAACCTTTTGATTTTAAGGTTGATGAGAACTACGTGGGCGACCGTGAGAAATCTGCTTGGGCAAAATCGACCAGTGATTTGGACGACATCTGGAGAAAAACTATTAAGCTAACCATGTTGGATTTCAAGATTAATGGTAAAGCCGATTCTTCTGCTGTGAAGGATTTGAAAAATCGTTATAAAACTTCTGAAAAAATCTTGACTCGTGCAAAAAGTGAAGACGTTTTCCAGATTTTCATGAATGCCTTCACCGAAAGCGTTGACCCTCATACCAATTACATGATTCCGAAAGCTGCTGCCCAATTCAACCAAGATATGGCTCAGTCTTTTGAAGGAATCGGAGCTACGTTGCGTTATGACAATGATTTTGTAACAATTGTGGATTTAATTCCAGGTGGTCCAGCGTACAGAAGCAAATTGTTGACAGCGAAAGATAGAATCGTGGGCGTTGCCCAAGGAGACAATGGTGCATATACGGATATTATCGGATGGATGACAGACGATGCTGTGAAACTCATTAAAGGTCCAAAAGCAACTGTTGTTCGTTTGAAAATTCTTTCTGCCAATGCAGCAGTAACCGATGTGCCAAAAGAGGTTAGATTGGTGCGTGAAAAAATTAAATTAGAAGAACAAACTGCCAAAAGTGAAATCTTGAACTACAAACGTGACGGCAAAGATTATAAATTAGGACTCATCACGATTCCGATGTTTTACCGTGATTTTGAGGGTGCAAGAAAGAACGAAGACGGTTTCAAAAGTACTACGGCAGACGTAAAACGTTTCTTGGGTGAATTCAAAACTGAAAAAGTTGATGGCGTTGTTCTTGACCTCCGCAATAACGGTGGTGGTTCATTAACAGAGGCAGTTTCATTGACGGGTTTGTTCATTAAAGAAGGACCAGTTGTACAAAGAAAACACGCAGACGGAGATATTTCGCAGGAATTTGACCGTGACGTTACACAGGCTTATGACGGTCCATTGTCAGTTTTAGTGAATCGTTTCAGTGCCTCAGCCTCTGAGATTTTTGCAGGTGCTATCCAAGATTACAAGCGTGGCGTAGTGTTGGGCGAGCAAACTTATGGTAAAGGAACGGTACAAAGCATTGTTGAATTAGACCGTTTCTTGAAGGGCGAACCTGAGAATGTTGGACAGTTAAAGATTACGATGGAAAAGTTTTATCGTATCACGGGCAGTAGTACTCAGCACAAAGGTGTTACACCAGATATTGAGTTTCCATCTGGTTTTAGTGCCGAAGAATACGGAGAAAGTTCTCAGCCAAGTGCATTGCCTTGGGACATGATTGCTTCAACCAAATTCACACCATACGCTGATGCCAACGAAAAAGTAATTGCCAGTTTGAAAAACAACTACCAAGAGCGTTTAAAGACCGATGCTGATTTGAAAAAACTGGTAAAGGATTTCGACGAATGGAAGAAAAATAAGAAAATCGTAGTGTCGTTACAAGAAGACAAGCGTCGTAAAGAAATAGCCGACCGTAAGAAGAAAAACGAAGAAGACACTGCCGCTGCAAGCACTGGTGAAGACGAAACAAAAGATCCAGAAGCCAAAGCAAAAGACCCGAAAGAGACAAAAACCAAGGGCAAGCACGACAAAGACACTTATCTGAAAGAAACCGAAAGAATCATGACAGATTTAATGACGTTCTATCCGCAAACCGCCCCAAAGGTTACGCAATTGGATAAGAAGTAGAAGTGGCTTTTAGCTCTTGGCAATTGGCTTTAAGCACAATTAAAGATGCCTAATGATTTACAAAACAAAAACCCCACGAAAATTTAGTTTTTCGTGGGTTTTTTTGGTTAGAGGGTATCGTTTAATTTTGTAATATTTTCTGAATTTTCTTTTAACTTTGTTAAAAATCAAATCATTATGAAATCTTTTGATACATGGAACTACGAACAAGTAGAAGATGCTTTTGGCATTTTTTCCGTTGAAAATAACCTAAATCTTGACAACTGGCTCAAGGCTGAAAACTGCGAACCTAATGAATTAGAGACAACTTTGTTGAGTCATTACCGAAAACTATTACTCAAAGAAGTTAAAAACTGGAATGAAGATGAACTCAAACTTTTCTTCATAGGACCGATATTAGGATTGGTTGATTTCAATACTGAACACTTCAAGCCTTTTACACAAAGAACGCTATCTATTCAAAAAGGTGATATTTCAGCCTCTGGTAAAGTTGACTTTATGCTTGCCAAAGGAAAAATATTGCCCAAAATTCCATACTTCTGCCTCCACGAATACAAGCAAGAAAACCGACGTGACAATGATCCTTTAGGGCAATTACTAATTGGAATGGTAGCAGCACAGGCAAAAAACAATGACGATTTACCCATTTACGGCTGTTATGTTTCAGGACGTAACTGGTTTTTTACCTTGCTTGAAGGTAATCAATACTGCATCAGTAATGCCTATAATGCCTCTGATGAAGATATTGTTAAGATTTTTGCTATTCTAAAAAAATGTAAGCTCCTCGTTGACATTCATGCTCAGTAAACTTTGTGCTTGAATAAGAAGTAAAATGTAGCTTTAGGTAAAACACCCCCACGAAAATTTAGTTTTTCGTGGGGGTGTTTGGGTTTATACCGTCAAAAGAAATATTTTTCCAACTTATTTTAAGACAAAACAATTCATCATATTGTTTTCCCCTCCTGCTCCTTCACAATCTTCTCAAAATCAATATTTCCACACGAGCCACAACCTTTGGCACAACCTGATGAGTTTTTAGCAAAAAAGTTCTTCCAAACTATCGTCCCTAAGTAATAAATCGCCCCCAAAAATACGGTAATGATAATGATGTTTTCCATAATATAGTTGTGATTTGTGAGTTATGATTTGTGAGTCTTATTTCAGTTATGATTTATGAGTCTTTTCAGATGTGTATTTTTAAGTAGCTGTCGGCATTGGGCTATCAGCTTTAAAACCAAACAGTTAGTTAAATCAAAGTGTCGATTATAAAATATGGATTACTTAAAATCACTAAATCACAACTCACTCAATAACAACTAAGAAAAATCACTCAATCACAACTACTTCTCCAATTCTTTTCAATCAAGTCCTTTAATTCATTAAACACATCACAGGCGGCAATGAGTTCTTTTCCTAAGATAAAATTATTTCCGCCCGAAAAATCCCCTACTCTACCGCCCGCTTCTTGGACAATTAACGCACCTGCGGCTACGTCCCAGGGTTTTAGATTGTATTCAAAAAAACCTTCAAATCTTCCGCAAGCCGTATATACCAAGTCAACAGAGGCTGCTCCCATGCGTCTGAGTCCGTGCGAACCTTTCATCAATTCTTTCAAAATAATGATGTACTTTTCCATTAAATCAAAATCATAATACGGAAATCCAGTAGCTAATAAACTGTCTTTCAGATGCTTAGTTTCGGACACACGAATTGGCTTTTCGTTCAAAAAAGCCCCGCCATTTTTCCAAGCATAAAAACTTTCCGCACGATTTATCTCATGCACTACCCCAGATAAAAGTTCCTGTGTTTGGGTGTCGTACAAAGCTATCGAAATTGCAAAAACTGGTAAGCCATGTACATAGTTTGTTGTGCCATCAACGGGGTCAATAATCCATGTATATCTTTGATTATCAGACAGTTCTGCTGAACCTTCTTCGGCTATAAAACCTGCTTCGGGTAAAATATTTTTCAATCCTGCTACTAATTTCTCCTCCGTTTGCTTGTCCACGTGAGACACCAAGTCGTTTAGTCCTTTGTGTTCGATACTATTTTTGTTAAAATTTGCCGTTACCTTTTGTACAAATAGAGCAGTTTTTCGAGACAATTCTACGACTTCTTGAGTGATTTTTTCTAAGTTCATTTTTGTTCTGGAATGGTTCATTACAAACCTCAAAATTTCATTCATCAAATTTACACAAAAATTGTACTATTCCAATGTGACAGAATTTTAGAATTTTGATTCTTAGCTTTATTTTCTTCCTTAAAATCAAAGGTTTTATGAGACTTCTAATTTATAAAAGTCTGGTACAACTATACTTTAGTGAATGATAAAAATAATTAAAAATCAAGGAAATTAGATTTTCTAAGAAATATTTTAATTAATAACTATTTAATAATCAGATATTTATAAATTATTTTAAAAAATATTTGAAATAAAATTTGGAAGTGTGGAAATTAAATTCAGACCTTTGTGAAAAGAAAAACAAAAAATAAAATGTTAAAATTTAGTCAGAACATAACATCAAAGTTTAACGGAGTATATCCGTGTGGTGCTTGCTTGGCTGAAAGGGTTTATTGTACTATTTTTGATTGAATTCAAACAAATCAAGGAAATTTACAATAACCCGACACCGAAAATGTTGGGTTTTTTGTTGGAAAAAATTAAATATTTACTACGATTTAACAAATCGTGATACAAAACTAAAATCATGGTCGCTTCAATTTCAAAAACAATTACAATAACAATCCTGACACTCATGTTGTGGATTGGTAATGGTTCGATGAGCAAAACGGCAAAACCGACATTATGTGGCGGTAGCTCTGGACATGAGCGTGGTTTAAAGTCGTGTCAAATATTGTGTAGTGGAGACAAAGCAACAAGCAAACTCTTTGATTATCAGTTAGATAAACCCAGTTTTGCGTTTGCGAAAATAGAAAATAATAGAGTCTTGGAGATACAGGTATGATTTTGTTTTAGGCAAAATAATTCCGTCAATCAACCCGACTCGTTCACGAATGAGTCGGGTTTTTTATTGCTCAGAATATGCGTGGTGCAGAAACTGTTTTGATTTGGTTAGGAAAACGAACCAAAAAGAATGAAAAAATGAAAGAATCAAAACAGGATTTGTATTGAAGTCAGAATGACTCTGGGTGTCGGAGGGATGCTAACTCCGATGCCTCACAAATGAAATTAAATTTAGCGATTGGCAGTCAGCAGTCGGTAAAAATAAAGATACGAATTTCACCGTGAAACTATCCAAAGCAGTCCTCACCCGTATGTGTGTGTTACGGGTGGGGCAGATTTAGAAAATATTCTATCGTACTGATTAACAATTACTTACAAACTCTGGGTGTTCCGCAGATGGCTATACGGACTGGTTTTGGATACCAGTGTTCGCAGGTTCAAATCCTGCTACCCAGACATACATTCTCTCATAACTCAGTTGGTTAGAGTACTATCCTTTTAAGATAGGAGTCCTTGGTTCGAGTCCAAGTGGGAGAACTTTTAAAGTACGTGAGAATACCCAAGTGGTCTAAGGGAGTTGCCTGCAAAGCAATCAGTCGGGAGTTCGAATCTCTTTTCTCACTCAAAATGGAAAGATAGCTCAGTAGGTAGAGCGATGGTTTGAAACACCATGTCAGCGTAGGTTCGATTCCTACTCTTTCCACAAAACAGAGAGTAATGCAATCAGGGATTGTCATTGTTTGCTAAACAAATGGGACGTTAAGTTTACGGTTCGAGTCCGTTGCTCTCTTCTGAAGTTTTAATTGCAAAATAACCAATTAGTAATTCTACATTCCAAAATGGGGAAGTATTCCGTATGTGGTAGCGGACCAGACTGTAAATCTGGCACTTCGGTTCAGGTGGTTCGAGTCCATCATTCCCCACTAATTCATCATTCACAATTTAAACATTTACTAAATTCAATATTAAAATGAGAAAACTTGCCAGCATCCAGAGAATCAAGGTGTTAGAACCAATTGAGGGTGCTGATGCCATCGAAAAAGCCACCGTTTTAGGATGGCAATTAGTGGTTAAAAAAGGAGAATTCCAAGTCGGAGATTTATGTATTTACGTAGAAATCGACTCGATTCTTCCCGAAAAACCAGCGTATGAATTCCTGAGAAATAAGAATTTCAGAATCAAAACTATTCGTCTTCGTGGACAAATTTCACAGGGCATTTGCTTCCCGTTGGATTTTCTACCCACCGATTTTGAGATAATCGAAGACAAAGATTGTACTGATACTTTGGAAATTATTAAATATGAACCAGCAATTCCTGCACATTTAGCGGGTTTGATGAAGGGCGGATTTCCAAGTTTTATTCCAAAAACCGATGAAACCAGGGTCCAAGTTCTACAAGATTTACTTGACAAATACGCAGGTACTAAATGCTACGTGACTGAAAAATTGGATGGTTCGTCTGCAACTTTTTACTGGAAAGATGGCGAATTCGGAGCGTGTTCTCGGAATTTAGAATTAGTCAAAGATGAAAAAAACACTTTCTGGAAGGTTGCTGAAACTCTGCAATTAGAAGAAAAATTAAAGAGCCTAAATGGCAACTTTGCCCTTCAAGGCGAATTAGTTGGTGAAGGAATTCAAGGTAACAAACTGAATATCAGAGGTCAAACTGTTATTTTCTTCAATCTTTTTGATATTGACAACCATCAATTTCTTTCATTTGAAGTACTGAAAGAAAGGCTGAAATCTTTGGATTTAGCCTTTGTACCAGTGCTTTCTGAAGATTATATGTTGGGAAATGACATCTCAAAAATTGTTGAAATGGCAAAAATTAAATCAACTCATAATCCTTTGGCTTGGGCAGAAGGAATCGTGATTCGTCCGATTGAAGAAACCTCAGACAGGTCATTTACTAATCAGTTGGAGTTTGGTGGCAGACTGAGTTTCAAAGCCATCAATCCTGAGTTTTTAATTAAATTTGGAGAGTAGTTTTTAGAAGAAATTGATATTTTAGACGATATTTTTTATCTTTGAATAAACAACAACTATAATTATGGCAGCAGTTAATCACATGAATTCTGTTCAATTACATTTATTGCAGTTTTTCGCACAAAAGAATGTTAGTGAACAAGAAACTGAAGACATACAACGTATGATTTCCCAATATTACTTTGATAAGGCTGAAACCGAGTTAGAGAAAGTGTTACAGGAAAAACAAATTTCAGAGACTATAATTGATAATTTAGCAAATATGCATCTAAGAACTCCATATATTAAAAAATGAGACTACTATTAGATACTAATTGCCTGTTGATGATAGCTCCAAAAAAATCAAAGCACCACTGGTTGATGGATTTAATAAAAACAGGAGCAATTGAAATAGTTGTAACCACTGAAATTTTAGAGGAATATGAAGAAATTCTTGGAAATTTTTACTCCCCAGAATATGCCGAATTGATTTTAAAAGCATTACTAAATCTCCCAAATGTGATTCGGTTAAATCCTATTTATTATCAATGGAATTTAATTGAAGACGATTATGATGATAATAAATTTGTAGATGCTTGTGTTGCTTCAAATGCTAATCTAATAATTACTTACGATAAGCATTTTCAAATTTTGGCAAAAATTCCATTCCCTAAAGTTCTGTGTCAAAACTTAGATGAATTCAAAGTTAGCATTGAAAACTTTCAATAATTTCAAACAAAAACCCATGAAAAAAATCATTACTTTTTTAGTTGTATTTACTTTTTGTCAACATACTTTTGCACAGGTGTCAGAAGATGAAAAAGCAGTCAAGGCAGTTGTTATGCAACTTTTTGAAGGTATGCAAAAACATGATTCCACCATGATTAGAGGTACATTTCACGCTTCTGCAAGAATGCAAAGTATCGGATCAAATCGTAAAACTGGTGCAGCTGAAATCACTACCGAAAGTACGATTGATGGTTTCGTGAAACAAATTGGAACAATGCCTGCTAATGTTCAATTAGAGGAAAGAGTTTTGAGTTATGAAATCCGTGTGGACGCACAAATGGCTACGGCTTGGACTCCCTACGAATTTTATTTTAACGGAAAACGAACACACTGTGGAGTTGATGCTTTTCAGTTTTATAAAACAGAAAAAGGCTGGAAAATCATCAGTATCTCGGACACACGTAGGAAGTGTGAGTGAATTTGAAAATTTGGAAATATCTCAATTGGGAAATTGTGGTTATCGAACAGTTTTGTGGTAGGGACGAATAGCATTCGTCCTAAAATGATACCGTGGGATTGTGTAAAAAGTCTAAAGTTAAAAGTTGAAAGTATTTTTTGCCAAATAATATTCCGAAATAGTCTTTGAGATTTCATTTTAAAGTATATTATTTGGAAATATTCAATTTCACAGAATAATATTTCTGCTTAAAACTTTTAACTCATAGACTTTAGACTTTTTACACAACCCCCTACCTTTAGTTATTCCACAAAATTTTTCACAAAATCAAAATTATACCAAATTGGAATTTTTACTTTAAAACTTTGTTTTTAAAATATCCGTTATCATTCATTTGGTGGCGGATTTTTTTTTAACTCCTGATTTCATGAACAATACAAACAACTATGACCTCGTAATTATTGGTGCTGGACCGATTGGTTTGGCTTGCGGTTTGGAGGCACAAAAAGCTGGGCTAAATTATGTTATTTTAGAGAAGGGTTGCTTGGTAAATTCGCTCTACAATTACCCTGCCAATATGACTTTTTTTAGTACTTCTGAAAGGTTAGAAATTGGCGATATTCCTTTTGTTTCAAACAATGCAAAACCTACTCGTTCTGAGGCTCTGGAGTATTACAGACGTGCGGCTTTACACAAAAAACTGCCCGTAAAATTGTTTGAAGAAGTACTGGATTTGGAACAAATTCCCGATGAAAAGTATCAAATCCAAACCTCAAAAAATACTTATAAAACCGCTCATATTATCATTGCAACGGGTTTTTATGATATTCCCTATGCTATGGATGTCGTCGGGGAAGATTTACCCAAAGTAACCCATTATTATCAAGAACCACACTTTTATGCTTTTCAAAAAGTGGTAGTGGTTGGGGCAAATAATTCTGCGGTTGATGCTGCTTTAGAAACTTGGCGAAAAGGGGCTGATGTCACGATGATTATCAGGAATAAAGAGATTGGAAGTAGGGTGAAATATTGGGCAAAACCAGACATAGAAAACAGAATAAAAGAAGGTTCAATTAAGGCTTTTTTTGAGTCGGAAATTATTGAAATTCGCCCTCATGAATTGGACATTCAGACTCCAGAAGGCATCGTTACAATAGAGAATGACTACGTAATTGCAATGACGGGTTATCAGCCAAATTTGAGTTTTTTGTCGAGAATTGGGATAGAATTGAGTCCAGATGAAATCCGTAAACCAACATACAGTGATACCACACAAGAAACCAATCTCCCGAACGTTTATTTGGCAGGAGTCATCTGTGGGGGAATGGATACGCATTCACTTTTTATCGAAAATTCAAGAATTCATGCCGAGAAAATCATTACAACTATTCTTTCTAAACAACAAACTGTAATATAGGAATTGGGCTTGTGGCAGTTTTTTTATTCATTCATTCTGTTTTTCAAGTCCATTCGTTCGTGCAAAATTCTGATAACTTCTATTTCATCTTCTGCCATAATTTGATAAAATATTATGTGTTTACCTGTCCTTAGTCCTAATAAGTTGCTACTTATTCCATCATATTCTTTTCCGAGTTCTGGGTTTTTCCCAATTTGCATACAGGCAAATTCCAGAGTTGCATAATATTTGTCCGCTTGTTTTTCAGACCATTCTTCAAAAGTATAAGTCCAAATGTCATTCAAGTCGTCAATGGCTTCTTGTCGTAAAATAATTTTAGCCATTTTTTCTTCTTTCAGTTTTTAGTTTTTTCAAGTTGTCTTGAAAGTCAAAATTTTCAACTCGTGGACTGTCCAACCCTTTCTGAATAGCAGCTCTCAAAGCTATTATTTTACTTTCTTCATCTTCTAAAAGTCGAAGTCCTGCACGAACAACTTCACTAACGTTTTTATAACGTCCTACTGAAATTTGACTATTTATAAACTGGTCAAAATAGTCCCCAAGTGATACTGATGTGTTTTTCATTCTCTTTATTTTTTTTAAAGTTACCAAAAATTGGTAACTGTTCAAATCTATAGGTCAATTTTTCTTTTGAGTTGTAGTTGAAATGTGGTTTGGTAAAATTGCCACCAACAATTGAGTTTTTGGACACAGACTTTAGCAAAAATGTATTAATTTGCACGAAATTTCCCATCAATACTTTCACTAACCACTCCCTTGAAATTATTAATTAATCTAAAAAATGGCGTTATTTCTCTTGCGAATACCCATAAAAGAATCAAAAAAACATTGGATTTGACTAAGCATTTATTCATTCTCACATTTGTCGTTTTCTTAGGTGTTTTGGCTTGTTCGCATCAGCCCAAACAATTTGTCGCAGAAGAGCCTTCAACAAGGGCTACGCATCGGAATGACAGTATTTCTCGACTTTATGACCCGCAAGTTGCTGCACGAAAAGCATCAAAATTAGATACATTTTTCAAAAAATTGCATCGTTTTGGTGGTTTCAATGGTACAGTTTTGGTGTCTCAATATGGAAAAATTATCTATAAAAATGCTTTTGGTTATGGTAGTTTTTTCAGGAAAGATTCCCTCACTACTAATACTCCTTTTCAGTTGGCATCGGTCTCGAAACAGTTTACGGCGGTGGCAATTATGCAGTTAAAAGAAAAAGGATTAATTGACTACGATGACCCCGTTTGGAAACACATTCCATCTTTTCCTTATGATTCGAGCATCACTATACGTAGCTTACTGACCCATCGTTCGGGAATCCCTAACTATATATATGCACTCGATAGGATTGTCAATAAAAAATTTCCCCTCAATAACGAATTGGTGGTTGACCTTTTTGCAAAACATAAACCTGGTATCAATTATTTGCCAAATCAGCGTTTCAACTATAATAATTCCAATTATGTTGTGCTGGCTTATATTGTTGAAAAATTATCTGGAATGAATTTCAGAGATTATGCAAAAAAGTATCTTTTCGAGCCTTCGGGCATGAGTAATTCATTTATTTATGACCCTTTCAATGCTGACCAAGTAGAAAAAGCCGCCGTTGGTTATACGCCTCGTAGAAATGGTTATTGGCAAGTTCCCTTCGATCACCTCGACGGTGCAACGGGCGACAAAGGAGTTTATTCAACTGTTGAAGATTTGTTTAAATGGGATATGGCTTTGAACTCTGAAAAGTTAGTGAAATTCAGTACACTATACGATGCTTTCCAGCCTGCACATACTTTCAAATTTGCTTCAAATCGTAATTATGGTTTTGGTTGGAGACTCCAATTATTAGACGATGGTTCATGGCTGACTTTCCATACGGGTTGGTGGCATGGTTTCAAAAATTATTATATGCACAACGCCAAAGACAATAGCTCAATCATTTGTTTGGGCAATGTCGCCAATCATTCTTTGGGTAGAATCAGGGTAGCTCAGTCTATTTTGTACCCAGACAAAGCATGGTATTTTATGAAAGGTGAAACCCTGCCAGAAGAATTGGAAGGAGAATAGAGTTCAATTAAAAATTGGTAATTAAAAATGTAAAATAATATAGTCGTGAATGATTTAAGAAATGATGACAATGCCCTCGAAACAATCAGACAAGTTGAGGCTACTGGTGCAAAAGTGCATTTTATTCAGGCAGATATTTCTCGGGTGGACTCTTTGCCAGCTATGGTAAAAGAAGCCGTTGATACTTTTGGTTCTTTAGATATTTTGGTGAACAATGCAGGAGTAGAAATTAATGCTCCGTTTTGGGAAGTAACTGAAAAACAGTACGATATAGTGATGGATGTGAACTTGAAGGGAATGTTTTTCCTTACACAAGCCTTCGTGAAATATGTAAAAGAGAGTGGTCGTACGGGCGTGGTTGTAAACAATAGTTCTGTCCACGAAGAGTTACCTTTCCCGAATTTTACAGCATATTGTGCCAGTAAAGGCGGAATGCAAATGGTCATGAGAAACTTAGCCGTAGAATTAGCACCACTTGGCATCAGAATCAATAATGTTGCACCTGGGGCTATTAAAACACCCATCAATGCTGAATTATTGAGCAAACCAGAATTGTTGGCAACACTGAAAAATAATATTTCTCTTCAACGCCTCGGTGAACCAGAAGACGTTGCAGCAGTAATTGCATTCTTAGCTTCGGACGATGCCAAATACGTAACAGGCTCAACGTATTATGTGGACGGCGGTTTAACTTTCCATTATACTGAACAGTAATTTCGTTGCTCGGTATTAGTTTTTCGTTGTTCGGAGTGTATCATCCGAACAATAAAAAACGAGCATCGAACATCGAGTATCGGACACGAAACTAACACCGAAAAACGAACATCGAACCACGAGTATCGGACATCGAAACTAACACCGAACAATGAAAAACGAGCATCGAACCACGAGTATCGGACATCGAAACTAACACCGAACAACGAAAAACGAGCATCGAAAAATCATCTTCCACAGATTCCTTTAAAATCGCAGTAAACACAAGTTTCTAAATCGTTGGTTCTTTCAAAGGTTTTAGAAGTGTCCAGCATATCAGATGCAAAGGCAACTAACTGTTTTTCAGACTCTTGTAAAAAATCTTGTACGCTTTCTCCCATAGTAAAAGCCACATCTTGGGTCAAGAATCCCCCTTCAATATTTCTGAAAGAATAAATTCCCGCCATCACTTGATTTTCGTGAGCTTTCAATACAACATTATCTCCTATGATAATATTGTTAGACTCCATTTTTTTAAGTAGAATATACTTATATAACCAAAGTTGGCGGTATTTTTCTTTGCCCTTATCCATCAAAGCATCATAAGTAGTTTGTTCTTTAGAGGGTTTCAAATCCTTCGATTCTACCTTGCCAGTCTTATAGTCAACTACCCTAATTTTATCACCATCAATACGGTCGAGTCGGTCTATTCTTCCTGCAACTTTTATCTTTAAATTCTTTCCTTGAATCTGCGTTGGAAAACTCACATTAAAAGCCTCTTCTGTTCCCAATAATTGCACAGGAAAAGATTCATGTTGAAGCTGGAAATCAAAGAACTTCTTTAGCAGTTTTCGCCCAACTTGATAAGTAATATAATTTTGCCCTTCGTCTCTTCTCAATCCACGATTAGTCTCTGCAAAGGCATCGTCTAAATATGTATCTAATTTTTCAAAAATTGCTTGTAGGTGTTCCTGTGAAACTAATGCATCCTGTTTCATCAAGTCATTATCAATATTTTCGAGTGTTTTGTGCAACCAATTCCCAAAAGTATCAGCCTCTATTTTCTCTGAAACCTCTTCGGCTTCTGCAATACCCGCAATCTGAGAAAAGTAATATTTGATAGAGCAGCTAATAAACTCATTAAGGTGCGAAGGGTAAAGTCCTTTTTCTGTGATACGTTTCTCAATAATTTCAATAATTTCAGGTGTTTTATGAATCTCTAATTTAGCTTCTGCATCATCAGCAGTTACTTGACTTTTAAATGAAATTGTTGGATAGGTAACATTGAGGTTTGTATTAATTTTCTTTAATTCATGCTCTATTTGCAGTATGAAGCGACTTTTCTCTCCTCCGCCATACGTATCCGAAGGCAAAACATGAAGCAATACAACTTCTTTCGCACTTTGTAATAATCTAAAAAAATGGTAAGACATTACTGCATCTGCATGATTATGAGTCGGCAAACCAAATTCTTTAAAAGCATCAAAAGGAACAAGTGAATTCTGGCTTTTTCCTTGTGGCAAAGTTCCTTCATTTACTGATAAAATGATAATTTTCTCAAAATCTAAAGTACGAGTTTCCAACATACCCATAATTTGTAATTGCTCGTTGGTTTCGCTCTCAAAAGGAATCTTTTCTTGCTTAATTAATTCATATAAAAAAGTCTTGAAACTACGAAAAGAAATACTGTCTTTTCGTTCATCCAGAATACCTTCGAGACGTTGTAAAATCAGATAGAAACGATACAAATATTCAGTCTCAATAGCGTCTTGTGAAGTCCGATAAATTTCTCTAAAAATATCTATTAGAGCATAAAAAGACTTGAGAGCTTTCTTCGGACTTCGTTGCCAATGAGTAAAAAGAATCTCATACAAAGGATCATTTTGACCCATTTCTATCAATTCACTCGCTCCAAGAAATACTTTATTTTTTTGAGTAATTTCATTGAGTGTAAAACGGAGAATTTCTTCGCCTTGTAGCGAAACCTCTCCCCCCGACCCCCTCTCCTGCTGAGAGGGGGAGTTAGAATCCGAAAATCTCTCAACGGAACTCTCATCCCATCTCTTTCTGAGGGAGTTAGCTTCTGAGATTTTGTCCGATAAACTTACGTCTGCAATTGTCAGAGGCTGGCTCCCCCTCTCAGCAGGAGAGGGGGCTGGGGGGGAGAGGTTTCGGTTATTCAAATACCTTAGAATCTCATCTTTTACCAAGCCAATATTTTCAAAAACTTCTTCATTTTTGAATCGTAAAACTCTGAATCCCAATTCATTAAGCTCCATTGTTCTAAATTCATCATATTGGGGATTATCATTAACTTCATGTATTCCTCCATCAAGTTCCACGATAAGTTTATTTTCGATATTTACAAAATCTACGATATAATCTTCAATCACGTGTTGACGGCGAAATTTAATGTCAGCCAAATTACTCCTTCTCAATTCTTGCCAAAGTAAATCTTCACTTGGTGTAGGGTTTCTTCGGTTTTCTCTTGCAAAAGGTTTTAGTTTCTTCCAAGTTAAATAATCTGTTGTATGAAAGCGAGTTGATGGAAGTTCATTCTGGTTTTGTTGGGGACTAATTTCTTCTTCTGAAAGTCTATCCGAAACCTCTCCCCCCGACCCCCTCTCCTGCTGAGAGGGGGAGTTAGCTTCTGACGGGGTTTGTTGGGGGCTAATTCCTTCTTCTGAAAGTCTATCCAAAACCTCTCCCCCCGACCCCCTCTCCTGCTGAGAGGGGGAGTTAGCTTCTGAGATTTTGTCCGATAAACTTACGTCGTCTGCTATTGTCGGAAGCTGGCTCCCCCTCTCAGCAGGAGAGGGGGCTGGGTGGAGAGGTTTTTCTCCCCCCTCCACAAAATACCTCCGTACAAAAGGATGATTTAATACCTTCACGACATGGCGATGCGAAAATTTAGGAATCCTAATAATCTCGCCTTCTGCATTTTTGAACTCTACTAAATTCCGTTGCATCTCGAACAAAGCATCAATCAGCGTAAAGAGCATCGAGCTTTTCAGAGAAAGCCCCATTGTGATGTTCAGAGAAGGCTCATCCACCGAGTTCATGACTGGAGTAAGCAAATTCTCATCCCCCAAAACTATGGCAATTGTTGAATTCTGAGAGGCTACTTCAGTTTGTTCTTTTCTCCAATTTCGGTAAATATGCCCTGCTACTTTCGCCTGCATACTGGCATTGGCAACACCTATAATTTGTATATTTTTCTGCGATTTCAATAAATCCTCAGACTCCCATTGCCATTCTCCAAAAACCCCAGAATCTTTGTATTTCCTTAGCCACTCGCCTGCCCTCTGGTCTTTCGTCTTGAGATAGTAAGTGTCTGAATCCCAGATAGTTTCGGCTTTTGATTTGTTTTTAATGAGAGTTTTAAAAATCTTTTCCTCGGCATCACTCATAGCATTAAAACCCACAATATAATACTTTCTGTAAGGTTCATTTTGTACTAAATATTGGTCAACGTTTTCTGCTAAAGTTCGATACGCCATCCCCCGATACACCAAACCTCTTGCTGTAAGGTTCTTTCTAAGATTTTCATAAACGGTATTAATATTCTCAAATAGCTTAAAATAACGGTCTGTTTTGTCCGTTTTTTTGAGTTTATCTCGCTGAGATTCACCCATTTGCATCTGCCAACGTTCCAGAGATTTAGCCTCGGACATATAGCTAAAAAGAGCCTTAGGTTCTACTAAATATTGATCTATTTTATCAAAATCATTCAGTAAAGTGGGAGCCCAAGTCATGAATCTTTCAAAATTGACCAAAGGATCTATTTCCTTGAAAACATCATATAATTCAAACAAAAGAGACATTTGGTCGATTTGTTTGACACCCGTGATTTTCGCAACAAAATCATCAATTGCTAACACTTCTGGGGCAAGAAAAGGTTTATCTGAAAGTTTGGCAAGGGCTTGTTTGAAATACAAAACTCCACGCCGAGAAGGAATCACCACACAAATCCGACTAAGGTCATTGAGTTGATGTTTTGCAAAAATATACTGAGCCGTTTTCTGGAGAAAGGTTTGCATTGGAAATGATGAATTATAAATGATAGATTATAAATTTGTAATTCATTGATTTTTAGGACATTACAAATCAAAGTTGTAGAACTTATTTAATTATCTTCCTAACAAAAAGCATAAGAAATGTTCAGAAAACTATTGATTATTCTCTAACCATTTCAACCTCTTCAAATCGGGTAAATGTTTGATTTCAAAATGTTCAAAGATAGCATTAAAACCGTCTCCATCGGGCGAAGCTGCAGTCATACCTACCATAACAGGTTTATTGGCAGGGAAGTACGCCAAACGTATCATTGTGTAAGTCGAGTCGTCAAACGAATAAAAAATCTCTACGGCATCTAACCGACGTATTGCCTTAATCCACAGATAGTTAGGTATATCATTTAGTTCTATAACACTCCAATCACTTCTCTCGATTGTTACCACGGAACTGACGTTGATTTTATCATTGACAAACTCAACACCTGCTTTTATCCATGTTTTTTCATCAATCCGAAGCATCAAACCCATTTGGTCAAAACGTGTTTTATATTCACCCGTTATTTTAACTTTTACTTCAAATTCTCCTCCAGCTGTTTCGTACAGAAATGGACCATCATCAACCGTAAAACCGTAGTGAGTGATTCTCCAGTAATCGGTCTGAGGAGTCACAAACATCGTTATTGAATCATTCTCTATGCTCCATATTTTGGGCTGATTAAACCATTGCATCTTGTTCATTTTCAATTGATTACAAATTTTTTATCATTCTATCAGCGATTTCTTTTTTGGCAAAAGACCTCGTGAGAGGTCAAATTTGATTAGCCATACGTGAAACGTATGGAATAGAAACATGAGCGAATTCAACCCCGAATGGGGTTGAACCAAGAATTTTTCCCCGAGTTTCACTCAGGGCTAATCAAATTTAATCCTTTCAGGATTTCAAAAAAGAATTTGCTATCATCTTATAATTAATAATTTCTACGCCCTGAATTAAGTTATTTTGCTCTTTGATAATTGTAAAACCTTTCGATTCAAAAAACGGTTTGGCAGTTTTACTGACATCAGCAGTAAGAGAGGTTTTATTTTGTTTTCTGGCTTCATTTTCTAATTCAGCATAAAGTAAATTAGCAATTCCTCTTCGTTGGAAATTCTTATGGACATAGAGCAAATCTAAATAATCGCCATTCTCTAAAGTCCCGATTCCTACAATTTTATCTCCAATTTCAGCAACTAAAACGTATTGCTGAGTAAAAATATCAATCCAGCGTTGCGTGTTTTTTACAGACGAAACCCAAACTTCAATTTGCTCAGGCGTATAATCTTTTGAACAAATTTCAGTAACAGTTTCTACAAAAAGTTGTTGAATTTCTTTGTAATCGTCTGGTTTTACAGGTTTTATTTGTCGTAAGTTTATATTTGTATTCATCGAATCTCCAAAGTTTTTACAAACAAAAACAGATAGCTTTTGTAGGCTATCTGTTTTTAAACGAATATTTTATCTTATCATTAACACTTATGATTATCTCATTTTAAAGCCTAATTACAACCTCACAATCTCCGCCCCAATCGCATTCAGACGAGTATCAATGTTCTGATAGCCTCTGTCTATTTGCTCAATATTTTCAATAATCGAAGTCCCTTTTGCACCCATTGCTGCAATCAACAATGAAACTCCCGCACGAATATCTGGCGATGTCATACGGATTCCTCTCAATTGTTGCTCACGATTTAGACCAACTACTGTCGCACGGTGAGGGTCGCAAAGGATAATTTGAGCCCCCATTTCAATCAATTTATCGACGAAAAATAAACGACTTTCAAACATTTTTTGGTGAATCAACACCGTTCCTTTTGCCTGAATTGCAGTTACCAAAACGATACTTAACAAATCGGGTGTGAAGCCAGGCCAAGGAGCATCCGAAACAGTAAGCATAGACCCGTCAATGAAGGTTTCGAGTTCGTAACGGTCTTGTGCAGGTACGAAAATATCGTCTCCTCTGATTTCTAATTTGATTCCTAATTTCTGAAAAGTCTGAGGAATTATACCCAAATCAGCCACAGAGCAATTTTTTATTGTAATTTCCGATTGAGTCATTGCTGCCATTCCGATGAAAGAACCAATTTCAATCATATCTGGCAACATCGTATGCTCCGTTCCGAAAAGTTCCGAAACTCCTTCAATCGTCAAAAGATTTGAACCTACGCCTGAGATTTTTGCTCCCATGCGGTTCAACATTTTGCATAATTGTTGAAGATACGGCTCACAGGCAGCGTTATAAATCGTTGTGATTCCTTCTGCCAAAACTGCTGCCATTACTATGTTTGCAGTTCCTGTTACAGAGGCTTCGTCCAAGAGCATATACGCACCACGCAATTGCGAGGCATCAACTTCATAAATTCCACCGTCTTCTGGCGAGTAATTGAATTTCGCTCCCAATTTCATGAAACCTAAAAAGTGAGTATCCAATCTTCTACGACCAATTTTATCGCCGCCTGGTGATGGAATTCTACCTTTCTTAAAACGTGCCAAAGTGGGTCCCAATAACATGACCGAACCACGCAAAGCTGCTGCTTTTTTCTTGTAAGTCTCTGAATTTAAGTAGTCTAAGTTTACTTCAGAAGCATCAAATTTTACGGTAGCTTCTGCCATACGTGTACAACGCACGCCCATATCGCCCAAGAGGTCGATTAATTGGTTTACATCACGAATATTGGGAATATTGTGAATCGTTACAGGTTCTTTGGTTAAAACTACTGCACACAAAATTTGTAATGCTTCGTTTTTTGCTCCTTGAGGAATAATCTCGCCCTTCATTTGGCGACCGCCAGTTACTTTAAATGATGCCATCTTTTTTCAATTATCAATTAACAAATATCAATTAACAAATATCAATTACCAGTAAACAATTACTGATTATTGATAATTATTCATTGATAATTGTTAACTGTTTTTCATTCTTGTTTTCTTTAAAATCGAATATGCAATTTTTGCGATTTCGTCAGCATCATTATGGACACTTTCAAAAGTTTTTTGGTCAATATAACCTGTATCTTTTAGTAATGATAACCAGTATTTTGTTTCAAGACATTCTTTGTATGCTATCGAAATTTTTGCAGAGAAATCTGCATCTGAAATTGCTCCGTTAGCCTCTGCAACATTTGCTCCGATAGATGTACCACTCCTTAACAATTGTTTAGAAAGGACAAATTCTTTCTTTTCACTAATGATGTATTGATACGCTTTAACAACTCTAATGGCAAATGAATAAGATTTATCATATAGAGCATTTTCTTTAATCATTCTATAACAAGGATTTATTTAAAATAAACTCGTTAGTAACAACTGAGACAAATTGATAATTGTTTATTGCTTATTGTTAATTGAAATCAACGTCTATTTCTATTATTGTCATTGCCACCACGGTTGTCGCTTCTTCCACCACCACGATTGTCTCCTCTGCCGCCATTATTATCTCCTCTTCCGCCGTTATTTCCGCCGTTTCCGTAGCTTCTACCTCCGTCCGAACGTCCGCCTTCCGAGCGTCCGCCATTGTTATTTCCGCCAAAACTTCTTCCTCCATTATTACCTCCAGAATTATTTCTGTTACGGCTATCTCTTGAATCCCCTCCCCTGCTGTCTCTGCCATCGTTACGTCCGCTACTACTTGAGTTACTTGTACGGTTGTTGTTATTCCGCAAGTTTCCTAACTGAGAATTTCCTGCTAATTCTCTAATCGTTTCGGCTAAACTTCCTTTAGAGATTTCAAGCATTTGCGACCAAATGACATCATCATCTACCACTTCTCTGTTCCAGTTTTGATAGAAAGTTTTCATCAAACGAGCAATATGAGAAACCAAGATTTTCTTTTCGCTGGCATCTTGTTCCGAAACAGCACGGTTTATTAACAATTCTACATTTCGCCCGTAATAACGAAATTTGAGTTCATTACCATTATACGGAACACGTTTAGGGAGTTTACCGACGGCATCAGGCGAAGGAGGTGGGAATGGACTATCAACATCTAATTTGAATTTAGACATGATATAAAGGTCGTCCCAAAGTTTATTGGAATAGTCTTGATTGTCACGCATATTCGGATGAACCTGACGCATCAGTTCCACCAAAAGGTACGCATATTTGGTTCGTTTTTCTCTGTCCTGAATCTTGAGGATATAATCAACTAATTTTTGGACGTTCGTTCCGTATTCTTTCATAAGAGTGAATCTCCCCTACTCTTTTGGAGCATTTTGATAGATAATTCATGTTTAGGGAAGTTTTAAAAAACATGAAAAGGATAATGAATTTGGAAATTTGAAGATGTGTTAATTTGGAAATTAATCACCTGATTATTATTTCCAATCTGACATAGTAACGATAAATGTTATCAATTCTGCGAACTTCAATTGCAGTGTGAGTATCTATTTGACAAAAATAGGAATTTTCGCTTGTATTTGCTGTATTTGAAATAAATTCTTGGGAAAGTACGTAAATTTTTATTTTGCTAATGGTATATTTTGAATATAGGAATTGATAATCAGTATCTTAAATTCTTAATTTTACATTTTCAATTTTAAATTATTAACCCATGCCCTACGATATTTCAATGTGTGGTGGTGACAACTGCCCTAAAAAGCAATTATGCTACCGATTTACTGCTGAAATTGTAGGCAGACAGGATTTTTTTGGGAATATTCCTTTTGATTTTTCAACAAATTCTTGTGAAATGTTTTGGAAAGACCCCATTATTGATCAACGTATCAGAGTAAGAGCCTACGAAATTTGGGAAACCAACGGCAGACCCAACGGAGAATCTATCATTCATTGGCAACAAGCCGAACGAGAAATTTTGGAAGTGTAAAAAAATAGGTACAAGCCTCTCGACTTGTACCTATTTTTTCAAAGAAAGTATTTTAGATATTAGAGCGGAAAGTTGCTGAATAGCTAATTTCATTACTCACAACATCTTTATTGGTTTTAAAATCTACTTTATTATCGTTAAAGTAAAGCCCTAACCATTTGTGATAACTCCCAGTACCATTTTTAGTTATTTCAATCTCAACGATAAAGGTATCTTTACGACCAGACTCATACTCAATAAAATATTTAATTTTTTGAGTGATAACCTTATCCATAATGGTGGCACTCTCTAAGTCAAATATTGTCTTTGAGGAATTATCGATAAATTTCCCTGCGAAAGAATCCCTTTCAGTATCGTAAAGCCCATTATTATAAACATAAAATGCTTTTGTGATTTTTGAAGTTATGTTGACTCCCTGCGAATCAAATATATCAACGGTTAGTTTACCTATCCGAGGTGGAGGAGAACAACCACAATCTGTATCTTTCTTACATCCAGAGAGGATAAGTAAGAAAATGAAAAAAAATAATATATTTTTCATATCAAAAATTATTTAAGGATGAATACCAATTACTGCACACTTATCCGTATTAAATGCTGTTCCACTTGATGAACCATTTCCAAGCATTAGTGAATAATCATCTGACCTAAACCAGCCATTTGATGCACCTCCCCAACCCCAATTCATGTGCCAATAAGGCAAATATGAGTAGTAATTTCCAGTAGAGGAGTCATAATAAACAAATCTCTTATAACCATCACCTACCCAAGCATGATTCCCAAAGCTACTTTCTCCTCTAAATATAACAACCCTGTTGTTATATTTAATATCATTTTCTACCTGAGTTATCCCAACGGGGTTTAACTGAATATAAGTTGCATCAGATGAATACCCAAACCAATTTTTCAAAGCATCTGGTACATTAGAAGTATATGCGGCAGACCCACTCGCTCCCCAATTCATATTAACAGATTGACCTGCTTTTTTCATCAAAGCTGCAACTTCCTGTTCTCCAGAATTTGGTGAACAACTTCCACTAACTTGGTTGGGCATAATTCCAAAATTAAATCCACTTGCATAATTATGGTATTTCATGACTTGTGCCATAGCTGTAGCAACACAACCAGTGTAGGCTTTATTACAAGGTCCACCAGAGGCTACTGGACAAAAAAAGTTATACCCATTATCTTGATTCCAAATTGTGGAAATCATAGGTCCTTTCGTTTCTTCGTAGTTACTTCCTCCACTACCAGGATAACCTCCTGATGTTACTGATTGAGTATATTTATCAGTTCCTGCACTATACCTTTCCCAAGCGATCTGTATAACTTTATCTTGCTCCTTATTCTTAGTTCTAATCTTATCGACATTACTTTTCAAATCTTCTGTCCAATCTATTAAACCTTCTGGCATAAGATTTTTCTCAACATTAAACTTTCCATTATCCGAAAATGCAAGAACTGGTTGTAGTCTCTTATCTGCAGCAACTAAAACAAACCCTGCTGAATTCTTGTAGTTAATCACATAATACGCTTCTCCTGATTTACTTTTCTCAGTACTCATCTTTTCAATTTCTCTAACACCTCCTCTACTCATCTTACCATTTGCATCCTTCTCCCCTCTTAATGAGAGGTCTGTGGCAACATTTGTTGCAATCGTGACAACTTCATCCTTTGTAACAGCATAGGGATCTTTCGGAATAATTTCATTTTTTTCATTTGTAGCTGAGTTCTGACAACCCATTGAAAAAAGCAGAAATGCAGACAAACTTAGTTTGAGGCAATAATTTAAAATTTTCATTGATATTAATTTTGAGGTTTCTTCTCAATAGATAAGAATTGAAGCAATAATAATAATAATAATAATAATAATAAGCAAATTTCTTCATTCAAAATTATTAAACGGTTTTGATGTATATACATTAAATGTATGTGATTTTAATAGAGCATTTTGGTGAGAATAATTTAAAAATTATTTTAGATCATGTTTGAAAGTCATATTTGTAAAAAAAATCCACCCTCAAGTCTCTGAAAATCAAGGTCTGACGATTTATTGAAAAAATATTTTTTACAGAAATTTGTACGGAAACTAAGAAAGCCCTAATTTTGCATCATTAAAACAGAGAGCTGGCAGAGTGGTCGATTGCGGCAGTCTTGAAAACTGTTGACTGTCATAGGTCCGGGGGTTCGAATCCCTCGCTCTCTACCAAAACAAAAAAGACTCGCAGAAATGCGAGTCTTTTTTGTTTTTAAGGTTGGTACTGAATAAAAGTCAATTCTTTAATCTTATCAAAATGGGTATCAGCGGAAATCAATGGAAGCCCTAAAAAAATGGCTGTAGCCGCAACAATTGCATCAGGTAGTTTGAGTTTGTATTTACGCCTTAAACTGATGGTAATTTCCTTTATCCCATGATTATAATCCATCACTGTACACTCATCCAAAAATAGCTCCATCCAATTTATCTCGTCTGGTGTTATCCCTTTAAATCCCAATAATTCAAGTTCATTAATAAATGAAACATAGGTTTCTGCATCCTGAAGTATTCTACCTAAATCATGGTCGCCACGAAATAGATAAAGGGCTATATTTGTGTCTATCAATACTTTACTCCCATTCATTACGCATCCGTTTTTGAATTTCTAAGGGGTCTTCATTCAAATTTAAAATGCCTACGTACTTTTTAGCATTCAATTTTTTTATTCCTTGTATTGGAGTATTTATTGGCAATACATCTTCTAAATGTTGCCCTTTTTTAAGAATGATTGTCATTGTTTTCTTGATTTTTCATGAAGTTACTAAATCTTTTTGAAATAGATAATCCTGTGTGCTTACTAAAACTCACAGCAAACATTCCCATACTACAAGTGAACCTATCAAGGATTCAAATTCACTGCTCCCATTCCTATATATTTCAATTTTGCGTTGTTCTTGAAAATAAGTTTTTTTACTTGAACAGGCACTTTCACTTCCACGGCGTGCATCGGATTTATTACTACTTCATCCGTTAAAGTTGGGACTCTCCCGCATGACCATGTGAGTGGTTCGTTCCAATCGCCAGAATTTACAGTTTCCATTGTACCTGTCGGACAAGTTTCTTGAATCCAAACTGAGTAGCTTTTCGGTGGAATGTCAATAAAAATTCTTCCTTGTTCGTCAACTACTGCTTGTGAGTAGGCAGAATTCCCCAAGACATCATTAAACTTTGTTCCTACAATACCGCCTGGGGTGTTTCTTCGCTGAACTCCATTCCGAGTTTCAGTAATTTTATGGTCAACTCTTAGGCGAGTAGTTCCGTAATTGATTGCCACAACAATTTCTTTTCCGCTAACACTACCCGTCGAGTGCATTTGGTAAATCATTGATTTATTGGGAGTTCCCAGAATATAGTTGTTCGGTGTTGGTACTGTATTTCCATAATTATTAAGGTAATCCGCCCCTTGCGAACCATTGATGTATGATTTCAAAATCTTCAATAATTTATCAATCTGAGGCTTGTAGGCAGGTTTCCCCTGTGGCATATAATCAAAATAAAGAGTGTCAGTACCTACAACAAATATCTTCCGAGGTTGTCCACCAATTGTGACATTTTGGGTTGCAGGATAACCATAATAATCTGGATAAAAAATCGTAGGTACACCTAACTGATTGTTAGTCAGGAGGTAAGCATAACCTAAAATAGCATCATTAAATACCAAAGCATCCCAATCTGCTGGATTACTTGCCCTGAAATCGTGGTTATTCACAAAAGGAACAATGTTAAATCCACTTACTCCACCGCCGTCGTGCAGGTTATTGTAAAAAGCAGTTCTTGGGTCTCCATTGTTATCGGATGCTGCTTTAAGTTGGTCACGTACCCAAAAATCAAAAACCTTGGGTTGGATAGCAGCCTTTGCTGCCGTATTCATGCGTGCGTTCACGGCATTAATCCAATTTTTTTGCCCATTTACATCAGCACCGTACCATTCGCCAACCACCAAATCTGGAATTTTATTATCAGCGTGCATCGCATTGAGCATATCGCCCACAAAATCAGGTGTGAAATGTTTAATCGCATCCATCCGCAAGCCTCTTATTCCAATATCCCAACTCCATTTTGTCCAAGCAATTAAAGTATCACGAGTTTTGGGTTGAAATTGGTCATAATCATAAAAGAAGTACATCGCATCCCAATCCCCCGAAAGTTGAGTTGTGGCAACATTAGCAGAATTTGGTTTAAAATTTTCAAAATTCATCTGTCCACGTCCACTTGGCAAATTCGTAAAATCGGTATAAGTCTGGTATGCCATTTGGCTCACAATATTCGCATTAGCAGGTATTCCACTCGTATTTATTCGGAAAACTTCATAAATTCTATGGTCAGAGTATCCTCCATTTCCAGTATTTGTCAAGAAGATTGTAAGGGTATCGCCAACAGCATAAAAATCTGATGCTGAGAGGTTTAACACAAATTCGTCCACATTACAAGCAACAGATGCACCTGCTTCCAGTGTTGCGTTCATATTTCGACCCAATTGTACAACTGTACTTGCAGTAGTTGGTGTACAATTGCCTCCGCCATTGGGTTCTACCTCTGTTTGGTCAGTCAGATTTTGCCATCCTTTCCTTTTCGTTTCTACATAAAATTTATAAGTTTTATTGTTGAAACCAGCATCGTTTGTTTTAGAAGAAACCTTAAAATAATATGCCCCTGCACTATTGCCAGTAGCTCCACCAATAGGAATAATGTTCCGAAAACGGTCTGATGGAAATGGTGCTTTTCCGACTGCCATATTGGTGGTAATATAAGATTTTACGGCTGAATTATTCTCGGCTTTCCCACCGTCACGATGGTTATAAATCATATCTCCGACAGGCTTAATTCCCTGATTAGCAAACTCTTGCATCATAGCATTGAATGCTGGGCGAGTGCCTAAACCTGTGGTGGTATTCCCCATAAATAAATCTTGTGGGTCGTAGGCATTGGATTTATTGCCAAAACTTGCAGGTACATGAGGCGGAAACCACACGTGCGAAATTCCAGAAGATTTTAAATCCGAGGCTTTGTTCTTGAGCGTATCTGCCCAAGAAGCACCATGTCCAGTTTTGGGATAATCCCAGTACCAAGCCTGCATCATTACTTGCGG
This sequence comes from Cytophagales bacterium, assembly GCA_013298865.1. GTDB lineage: Bacteria > Bacteroidota > Bacteroidia > Cytophagales > Spirosomataceae > JAAFJL01. Next base: position 26,461 of record JAAFJL010000009.1, read on the forward strand.
GTCTGGCAAGACTGGCAATGGCGGAGCCGCTTGTTTGGTATAAATATGCGTTTGCACTGCCGTAGTCTGAGAAGCGTACGAAGCAAAAGCCTTTAAAGTGGTCGTTTGCGTAAAATTCAAATTACCAGTTCCAACTACCTGATTTGAACTTACAGTGGGCGTTGAACCATCAGTTGTGTAATAAATCGTGGCAGGATTTCCACAAGAATTTGCCGAAAGTAGTACCGTCTGACTATTCGTAAAATTAATTGGTCCAGCAGGATTTACTGTAAGAATCGGAGCAGTAGAATACGAACTTGGAGGCGTATTTGTCCAGTTTACTGTGATACTATTTCCTGTTGCACTGTTCGGTTCTGCGTAGCGAGTAACCGTCTGCCCAGTCAAGTCAATGGTCTGATTACCAGAGCCATCCGTAAAAATTACGTTTACACTCGTGATACCTGTGAAGGTAAATTTATACCAATCACCACAGTCTGGATTCATGTTTACGCCAGGCCAAGCAGGCGTTGGATAAATGCCTGTGGGTGTGGCATTCCAATAATAAATTTTAGCATTTGCCCAAGTAGTAGGTTTCTTGAAATACATCGTAATTTGTGCCGATGTACTTTGCAAACCCATGAGTAAAAAAAATACAGACAAACATAGTAATCGAAAATACCGAGCCTGTAACTTGTTAAAGTTTGAGGAAAAATGAAGCATAAAAGTGAAAATGGTTAATGGGTTGGGAATGGGAATTAAATAAAGTGTTCAAATCTTTACGAAGTAATTTTTGAATAGTTCGAGGACCAAAACCGCAATTTAGCATCGCTAAATGAGGATTTTGATGACGAAGAAGGATTCAAAAGGTACAAGTAAAGATGGACAGTTTATTTAATTCTCATTCCTTAACTAAAAAGGATTCAAAAATATCTAATAATTGTCGTAAAAAGGCATTAGAATTCAAGAACTTAGTACCTTTAAAAAGAAAACATAGTACCACATTCTTAGGAACGAGTTAAAAATAACCTGTAACAATTTAGCATAGAGGTTTAGAGAATTAGAGTTAATATTTTGCCTTTTCTTTAATCCTTTATACCTCCAAGTTTCACTTGGGAGAAATCTTAGTTTAATTTCGTCATAAGTTATTTTTACGTGTTCCTTAGAAGTGTGGAGCATTATTGAGTAAATGCTCGAAATATTCGGGCGTTAGCGGTTAAATGACTCATCGATGTGAAACTTACCAACTTAAAATGAACCGAATTGATAGAGTCTCAGCCATGTTGATTCAACTCCAATCGAAGCGAGTTGTGAAAGCACAAGAGTTAGCCGACCGTTTCGAGATTAGCCTCAGAACAGTTTACCGAGACATTCGCACACTCGAAGAAGCAGGCGTGCCGCTTGTGGGAGAAGCTGGCATCGGCTATACGCTGATGGAAGGTTATCGGCTGCCGCCTGTCATGTTTACGCAAGAAGAAGCATTGGCATTTTTGACAGCAGAAAAGTTGATTGCTAAACTATCGGACGGAGCAACCAATCAGCATTTTAAGGCTGCGATGTACAAAATAAAATCTGTTTTGAAATCTGGCGAAAAAGAAGATTTAGAAGATTTATCAGAACGAATTCAGGTAGTCGGGAATCCTAAAATTGAGGCAATAAACCCTCAACAGGATGTTCTACAAGCAATTTTGAAAAATATTGCGGAAAAAAGAGTCATCAATATCAGTTATTTTGCGAGGTACAATGAACAAGCTACCGAGCGAAATGTAGAGCCAATCGGAGTATGTTTTTATGCTAATAGTTGGCACTTGATTGCCTACTGTCAACTGAGAAATGATTACCGAGATTTTAGATTGGATAGAATTTCAGGACTTAGTCAGACAAATCAATATTTCAAACTTGGTCAGCATCCTTCATTGCCCGATTATTTACAAGAAATTGCCCGAAACAGAGCGTTAATCACCATCAAAATTTTGGTTGATAGGTGGGTTGTCAAGCATCTCCTCGAACAGAAATATTTATATGGTTTCGTGAATGAAGAAGAACAGGGCGAACAAGTAGAGATGACCTTCCTGAGTTCATCCATAGAGATTTTTGCACGTTGGTTCATGATGTTCGGTGAAAGTGCAGAGGTTATTTCTCCCGATATTTTACGGGAAAAAATCAACGAATTGATTGAAAGAATTGGAGCAAAACATGGAGTTTTTGAGGGTAAGTAGCATTTTGCCTAAATAAGCAATGTTTATTTCCCATACCACAAAAGATTTTATTGCCACAACTTTTGTTGTCTTTTGTTCTTTTGTGGAGTCGGTCTCCCAACGAATACATAGTAAAAAGTGAAGAATCAAAAAAGCCCATAAGGTTTTAATCCTTATGGGCTTTTTTGATAAAGTCATATACAACACCGCTATCCCTAAATCCCTTTCCCCTTGAAGGGAAAGGGACTTGAAAGCCGTGAAAACTCCTTCTTCTAAGATGAACCGAATGGATATAGCTTATATGGTAATTTTACTTAGAAGCTGATTATCAGACACTTAAATTCACTCATTCTATCATTCACTCAATCTATCATTAAATTACTCACTCATTCTATCATTCACTCAATCACTCATTAAATTACTCACTTACTCTGAATTGTAAATCTTTAACGGTGATTGGTGTTGAGTTAACATTATTTTTAATGAAAACTTCCAAGAAATCTCCTTGAACAATATCAACTTCGGTTTCGAGAATTAACTGGTAGCCTTCATTTTTTGCTGAAACATTAATGGATGAATTTGGAGCAACCTGAATCAATCCATTTTTGTAAATTGCAATAGAATAATCTGAATTTGCTTCTGGAATTTTTCCGCCCGCATTCACGTAAATTCTGGCACTCAAAGGTCTTTTGCCTGTATAAGTAAATTTATTTGATTCTGCCGTAAAACCATCGGCTTTGATAGTTGTTGTACTACCTGCAATTTTCGTGAAAAGTTGGGGTGTAATCAACTTCGTAGGAACCTGGTTTTCATTCATAAATACATAGCCATAAGGTTTTGTATCAGGAATACCCGCACCATTTTGTCTCATTTCCCAACCTGGGGTAAAAGAATTGAAACCACTCAGAAGTGTTGCTGGTCCTCTGAAAAGATTTCCTGTCATTCTACCTTGGTCTGTTTTTGCTTTTGGACTAAAAGCGATTCCAACATTACCAGAGAACACGAAATAATTGTTAGACAAATCTATATCACTTGCTTCAAATCCTGGCATAAACTCAAAACCAGCACCTGCAGAAATCCCTGTGATGTAGTTAAATGCACCACAGAATTTACCAGTAGAACCATAGAGTTTCAGACCGTCACGACATCTCCAGAAGTTAGATGTAACATAACAAGAATTGAAACCGCTTATTCTTCCAACACCTCCGCTACTTACTCTTGGAGCTTCGATTACTGAATTTCCAGCTAAAAGATTCAAGGTTTTTGTCCCTGTATTATCTTCAAAATCGTAGGCAGTTGTGGTTGGTCCTAATGGCACAACACAGATTTTTTCTAAATATACATCGGTGTCTTGGCTCCTGAGAACTGCCCCTTTGGTAGCTGATAGAATTCTGTCTTTGGTAGGGTCGAGTCCCCTAAGACCTGCACCGTTCAAGATGATATAGTTCTGCCCAATGTCCACCATACCAGAAATAATATAGACCTTGAAGGGATTCAAAGTAATTACACCCAATTGTTCTCTCGGAAAATCACCAACGGCATCTACGTAAACGATGTTATTAGGCAGTGTTGAAACAGGCTGTTGAGCATACAATTCTGAAACAGATAGTGTAAGCAATAAGACGAAGAATCTTAAAGTAAATTTTTTGTTTTTCATTTTTACAATTTTAGGAATAATAATACTACGATTTACTGGAATATCTTAGTGGTTAGTTGTACAATTTATGCTTTTGAAACATCAAAATTACGCCATTGTTTTCATTTAATCAGAGTATTATTTCACCGCTTTGTATAGATGATACTCGCTGATTTTACCCAAAATCGACCTCTTTAAAGCATAGTATAAAATTCCCGAAAATCATTTATTATTTTTTCATGCAACCCTTCGGAGGTTGGTTTACGTCTTTGTTTGTGTAAGAACTTACTCTTTATCTAATATCACCTCAGTGCAAACAAACAATCAAATATCATGAAAAAAATTACACTTTTGTTCGCCACACTACTGGCGATATATGGAAATGCTTTTGGGCAGAAAGTACCTAAGGTTTTATGGGAGAAAGAAAATGGGAAAATTGACATTTCTGCAAATCAATATCTCATGGTACACAGTTTGGCATCTCCTAATGGCAATACATTTTATGGAAATTGGGGAACAAATAAAATAACAGGAAATAGTTTTATTGAAGGCGGTCTATTTGATAAAAATGGAAATGATATATTATCTACAAATAAAAAAAAATTTGTAGATGGAGGGAAAAAGTTGATCAATAACAAATACCTTTTAATTTATCTTTCAGACAGTATTTATTACACAGACTTAAACTATAAAATATTGAAAGGTTTTGTTTATGATGTACGAAATACAGTTTTAGAGCCTTTAGATGATGGTATTTTATTTATAAGTTCATCTTTTTTAATGACAAAATACGATTTGAGTGGAAACATCGAATGGCAATATCAAAATAGCTCTAATTGTAAATTGTTCAACGAAAAACCTTTTGGGATTCAATACCTAAATTTTCCATATTCTTATGGAATACTTGATGTCTGTTTACAATATTATAAAATTAAAGTAAATGATTTAGCTGTTGCTAATCCAAATATGTATTACTTTTTATCTCGTTCTATTGATAATAATTTAAGATATTATGATTCTTATGATGTAGATAGGAATCCAAGAAATATTTTAATCCTCAATAAAAAAGGGAAAAAAGTGGGTGAGACCGATGCTTCTTTTGGCGGTTCTGAGCAATATATGAAATTGTTACAAACCAGTGATAAAGGTGCTTGGGTTATTCGTGGTAACCAATACACTAAATTGGATTCTACTGGAAAAAAGACTGCACAAATTACAAATACAATTGAAAGTGAAGTCTCGTTGTTTCCTGATAACTCACTACTATATTCGACTTATAAAAACGATAGTTTAATTATAGCAAAAGCAGATGTGCAAGGCAACACAAAGAAAGTCTTTCTAAAAAAAAATAATGCCTATCATGTATTAACTCCAAAAGATAATAACACTGTAATGTTCTACTATTCTTCATGGATTAATGAAAATTCTGCGAATAATAAGTATGTGATTGGTTCAAAGAAATTTGATAATCCATCATTAGTTAATGAAAAAGAAACAGAATCGTTCAAAGATAATAATGGTAATTACTTTAAATATATCTATGACAATGGTTCACTTATACTTGAACGTGCTGAGCCTTTTGAGTCTCGAAATGCAGGTTTCCCTTATGCTCCTATGAAATCGTTGAAGTATTATAATTTAGATGGTACTTTAAGATTTGAAAAGTATTTTGATAGAGATGAAGAAATAAGTTGTAATAAGGGAGTTGATATACCTATTGATTTGACAAAAGGCAGTGGAATTATAGGTAATTATCTATATGTATTTTCAGTGACGAAAAATACCATTAGGAAAATAGATTTTAGAAATGGGGCAGATATTTGGAAACGTAAAGCATCTTTTATGGATTATAAAATTGACTCAAAAGGAAATGTTATAATACTTTTTAAAGAATTATCCAATTCATCTAATAATGAATATGTTTATAGATTTGAATCATCAAAACCTGATGGTACACTAAATTGGGAATATATTTTACCCCAAACCTTAATGCCTTATGGAGATTCTGATGCAACAATTGGAGGCGATGGTGAATTTATAATTACACATGGTTTTAAACTACCTGTTAATGAAAATAGCAATAGTTTAATTCTACGAAAAGTCGGATTTTGTAACGACCTAAACACCGTCTCTATCACAGGAGCTACCGAAGCCTGCCCTACCGAAAAAGTAAAACTTTCTGTTTCTAAACAAGATGGGCTAACTTATCAATGGCAAAAAGATGGAAAAGATGTTCCAACTTTGAAAGACGCAACACAAGACTTTGGAGAGTCTGGAAGTTATACGGTTATAGTTAGAGACGAAAGTTGTCAGAATCAGGTTACCTCTAATGCGGTAAAAGTAACTATCCGCTCACTCCCAAATACCTCAATCACTGCCCCAAAAACAGCTTTTTGTGAGGGTGAAAGAAACTTAATTACTGCTACAACCAATGGAAAGTTTCTGCAATGGCAAAAGGATGAAAAAGATATTCCGAATGCCACAGCATTGAGCTTTGACCCTTCTTTTTCGGGTAATTATCGTGTAGGAGTGCGGGATGAAAAATGTCCACAAATTGGGTATTCTAATGTCCTCAATCTCATTGCAAAACCACTACCCGACGCCAGTATCTCAGCAGACGCTAAGGGTATAATTTACGCTGCTTCTGTGAAACTTTCTGCCAATACAGGCACAGGGCTATCCTACCAATGGCTCAAAGACGATGTTCAAATTCCGAAAGAAACTAATGCTACCTACGAAGCCGATAAATCTGGCAAATATGCCGTTAGTGTGACTAAAGAAGGTTGCTCAAAAACCTCTGAACCGCTTCTGATTAGTATTCTTGTACCTTTGGCAAATGAAGTAGAATTGGGCGAAGACCAAGTACAAGTTTATCCAAATCCAAGCAATGGAAATTTTAAAATTGTACTACCAAAATCCCTCAAAGGTGCTGACATTCAATTACTTGACTCTTTTGGACGGGAGCGTTCTCTTGTACAAACAGACGAGCAAACCCACGCAGACGGACTGGTACAAGGGTTGTATTTCTTGAAAATATCGAAGAATGGAAAGGTGGTTACGAGTAAGGTGGTGATTGAGTAAAAGCCCCCTCCGCCTTCAGAATGGGAACTTTGTTGCAGATTTAAAATAAAAATAAACATCAAATATTATGAAAAAATGTATGCTTTTGTTGGCTTTGTTGGTGGTTGTTTTTGAGGTTTCCTTTGGGCAGAATTTACCTAAATTATTATGGGAACAGAAAATGGAAATCATAAAAGAAAACCAAGTTCAGACTAATGGATTTGGTAATTGTAATATTACTAATGGTTCTTCAACACTTACCCGTTCTGCCTATTCTGCTTCTTACGAAATCGTTAAGTTAGAACTCGAAACACAAGCAAAAGTTAGAGCATTTGATACAAATGGAAATATTATCTGGAAATTCCCTTCTTCATTTCTTTCTAAAAATGGATATAATGGTTCTGAAGGTTACAGATCTATAGGAGTATCTGTAGGAAGACCTAATTATTTATTGGTCGATGACACACTTATCAAGTTAGACAATGAGTTAAGATTTGTTATTCCTATATCCAAAAAACCTTTTGATTATAGTCAAAATGGATTCAGAATAGAAGAAGAAGATGGATATATTATACATGATAGAAAAACTAATGAAATCATTAAAACAGATTTAGAAGAGAAAGAGAAATGGCGGTATAAATTAGATGATGATATAAGATTTGATAATATCAATATCACCGCAACAAAAACAGGATATTCTATAACGTCTTCTCTTTCTGACCCTAACTATAAAATAAGTTACGTTTTATTGACTCTTAATAAATTAGGAAAAAAAACTGGCAAGATTATCAGAAAATCACCCGTGAAGTGTGGTAAAATGACTTTAACTCCTGATGGTGGTTTTTGGGTTCAGAACTATGTTTTCTGTTCTTCAGTTGGCACTTCAGAAATGATTAAATATGATTCTACAAGTAAGGAAATTACCAGATTTTCTTCATACGGACTTCCTACAAGTCTCAATCGAAAAGATGCTTCACCTTTGAGTTATGGCGTAGATAGTTACACTGATTCTCCGTTTGGAATAACACCCAATGGTTCGCTCATCTATGGATTTTACACATCTGATAAGAACGGAAGACCAAAAAGTTACTTTTTTGCTAAAATTAATGGCATTTCTGAGGCAATAATAACCGACGAAATCGAAATAAAAAGTACAAATGTTTATGAATTACCAAATTCCATTAAAATAATTGATGATGATAATTTTCTATTTGTTGGAGGACAGAGGGTAGTTGGAGGATGCAACTTTGCCATTAAAAACTCAATTTGGGCTAATGAGGTGATTAATGTTCATGCTGTGAGTTTTAGAAACATAATAGGAAATGCTCTTCCTATCATAAAAAATGACAGTTTAATATGCTACGCACCAGATGGTAAAGTAAAATGGGCTAAAGCTAAAACTACACAGTACGATTTTTTTGGCAGTAGGTACAATAACCGTTTAGGAACAGTAGCTTATTTATATACTATTAAAGACAGCATAACTACTAAAATCAGTATTGCGGACGGTAGAGAACTGTGGAGTTTGAAATTAAAACCCTCAGAAATTCTTATTGATGATATTGATGGAAATAGTTATAGATACGAAGAAAAAGTGACATATAGCCCTATATTTTCACGCAAATATGCAATCAATTATATTTCTAAATTGGGACAAATATCAAGAATCTATGAATCTCCTAATACAGATTTTAACCAATTTGGGTCTCCAAGTATGGGTGGTCCTTACGGAGAAGTTCGGTATGTGATAGATGAAAAAAATAAGGCTTTTTATGCTAATGCCTTAGAAAAACAATCTGATGGCACTTATCAATTTATTTATCGCAAATATGGAATTGGTTGTACTTCTTCTGATTTTCAAGCCCAAATCTCAGGTAAAACTGAAGTTTGTTTTGGTGAAAAAGTAAAACTATCCACCCCAAAACAAGATGGCTTAACTTATCAATGGCAAAAAGATGGGAAAAATATTGTCAATGCGAAAGAGGCTATTCAAGAGTTTACCGAAACTGGAACTTATACCGTAGTTGTAAAAGATGAAGTTTGCAAAAGTACTGGTACTTCTAATGCCTTGAAAATTTCTATAAAACCGCTTCCCGATGCCAGTATCTCAGCAGACGCCAAGGGTATAATTTACGCTGCTTCTGTGAAACTGTCTGCCAATACAGGCACAGGGCTATCCTACCAATGGCTCAAAGACGATGTTCAAATTCCGAAAGAAACTAATGCTACCTATGAAGCTGATAAATCTGGCAAGTATGCTGTTAGTGTTACTAAAGAAGGTTGTTCAAAAACCTCTGAACCGCTTTTGATTAGTATTCTTGTGCCTTTAGCAAATGAGGTAGAATTAGGCGAAGACCAAGTGCAAGTTTATCCAAATCCAAGCAATGGGAATTTTAAAATTGTACTACCAAAATCCCTGAAAGGTGCTGATATTCAATTACTTGACTCTTTTGGAAGAGAGCATTCTCTTGTACAAACAGACGAGCAAACCCACGCAGACGGATTGGTACAAGGATTGTATTTCTTGAAAATATCGAAGAATGGAAAGGTAGTTACGAGTAAGGTGGTGATTGAATGAAAGCCCCCTCCGCCCTCCGTCGAAACATCGAACCACCCAAGGAAGAGGGACTTTTGAGAAAAGTTTTCTACAATAAAAAACCTCCTGATATGATTCATAAAATCACATTAGGAGGTTTTTACAATTCAAATAACTGATTATCAAAATTTTACATTTTTAATTTGCAACTATTTCTTACACCCCTCCACCAAACTCTTGATAGTAATGAGAGCCTTTGAGGCATTTTCAATGTCGTTGATAATGAAATTAAATTCATTCGTAAACACTGATTTATTATCTTTATTTTGCTTGATGAATTTCTCTTTATTGAGTGTACTCGCTGCAATTCCAACGGTTTTTCCAGAAACATCAATTTCTATTTTCTTCGGGTCAATGTCATAGAGATTTAGCTCTACAAGTGTCTCAATAGATTTTTTAGACTCCGCCATGGTTGACGTAAACTTCCATTTGCATTTATCGCCACCGTCTTGTAGGGTTAATTCTTGCTTAGGATTTTCGATTTTCTTCAATGCTGCCACCAACCAGTTAAAATCCCCAGCAGTCACATTACTTTTACAACCTTTCGAGATAGCTGGTAGAGCTTCTGCTAAATAACGAGCGTCTTCGAGGTCGCCCACGATAAAATCAATGTTATTGTCAAAATTTTGTAAATTCCCATCCTTCGTGTATTGGATGTACTTTTTACCAGAAATTGTTTTCGCAGAAATCTTCATGACATCCTTTGATACTGAAAGTTTATAGTCAGTCAAATCTTCAAAATTAAATTTAAAATCCTCTTCTAATTCTTTGTTCTTCACCTCTGATTTTACAGAATAAGTCGTCAGACAAGTAGGCGACATTTTCAGGGCATAACTCGATTCATTTATTTTGAAATCCTTTACTTTATCTTTCACAATCTTGAAGCCGTCTTCTTTATTAGTGACTTTAGGCAAACGAACAAGCAACTCTTTTTTAGCCACAGGAATAATTTTCTGAATTGCCATCAATAATACACTTGCTTCACTCGGACTGTTGGCATAAAACTTTAGTTCATCGGCATATCCTTTCAAAGCTCCATTTTGCAGATTTCTGAAAAAATCGTTTTTAGCTTTGGCAATTACATAGATTTCTTTACCACTAATTTTCAGTTCTGGACTACCATCGTTTAGGTCTGCCCAACTAAAATCTAATTGTGATTCGGTTGTTTTCTTGGCATCAGTTTCTTCTAAAAAATAACTCCCACGGTCTTTGTAAGTAGTTGATTTTCTGAAACTTTGCTTGTAGGTCTGTTTGTCCGAAATAACAGATTTAATGTTTTGTTCCAGCCAATTCTGCAAACCTCCCAAATCATCTTTAGGTAATTTTATTGAACTTTCCCAAGCAGATTTTGCCGCAATAATGGCTTCTTTGATATTTTTTTCTAATTCTCGGGCATCGTCGATATTGGTAGAAAGCAGTTCAACTTTGTTTTCGTAGCCTTGCATAACTTCACCTTTCGAGTAACGAATGACTTTCTGGTTTTTCGAGGCGTTAATCTCAACTTTCATTTCTTTGCTTGAGGCAATCCGTCTTATTTCGCCCATTAAAGCCAAGTTAAGTTCATAAGTTTCTTCTACACTTTTACCTTTTGAGTCGGTATTAGTAACAACGATTTTTATATCAAAAGGAGCGGCATCAGCATAAGTCAACTGCTGATTAATGCTTGATTTTTCTAATTTAATTTCCTTTACATAGCCTTTAACTTTTTCGAGCGATGCTTTCAGGTTTCCTTGTGCATCAGTCAAGAAAGGCAACAAAACCAACACAAATTTTACTATTTTCTTCATGAGAATTATGGGTTTATTTTTAAGGGGTTCAATTGCTGCGTTTATTTGCTCACCCCGATTTGAAATCGGGGTGGTATGGTTTTGCGACTGTGTCGCAACTGCTTAGTATATACTTTTAACATCCAATAAGCCTTTTAATCCTACATAATTTCTGGCTGAACTATACAAATAATGTTCTGGGACTTCTACAATGCAAGCTCTTACTGGATTCTCATGAATATACGACAATTTCTCTATCATAAATTTAGCAGTTAAACATTCTTTTGCGTGGTTTCCGTCTTGCCAAACTTTATAATTGTTAACGTTAGTTTTGAACTTTCCTGCGTACTCAAAACGATATAGTAACCAATCTCGACGGCTTTCAGGCTCTTGTTTGATGGCTTCAATAATTTTTTTTGAAGTAAATTTCTTGAAATCTCTTAAAATATCCGATAACTTAAATCCTTCTCGTGCTTCAACAATTGCGTGTAAATGATTAGACATCAAGACCCATCCATAAATATCTAAACCTTTACTGGCTTGGCAATACTTTAGAGAGTCAACAATAATATCTCTATAAACAGGACGAGTAAAAACATCTACCCAATCAACAATTGTTGAGGTAATAAAGTAGGTTTCATTCTCATTTTGTACGTAATATTGTTCTGATGGCATAAATTAGTACTCTAAAATTCTTATGTTGCGACACAGTCGCTAAGCCATACCACCCCGATTTTCAAATCGGGGTGAGCTACCCGTTCAATTGCTCTAAACTAATCAAACAGTAACCATTTCACACCAAAGGCAAAGGTTCTTCCCATGCCTGTCCAGCCCTGCGAGGTATAATAGCCATTTGAAACAATACCACTACCAAGATTAGATAATTTCACAAAAACTCTTACTCTATTAATCCGTAAATCTGCAAAGGCATCTACCAAAGGATAATTATTCGTTGACACCTTGTTTTGCTGATAAAACTGCTGAGTCGCAGGCATAAAGGCATCCGCATTATAGCCAGATTTATAGTGAAATTCTAATCCAGTCTGAATATACAATACTTTTGCATATAATAAATCAAAAGCTATCCTACTGTTTATCAACACATTGGGCATTCTGATAACTCTATTCTTCAAAGTTGAGGCATCTTCCGAAGAGAAATTCAAAAAAACTTGATTAACAGTTGAAAACTTTCCTTTACGGTATTCCATTCCTAAGCCAGCACGAGAAATTACGATAGCTTGATCTGTTTGTTTAACCACTGCCAAAGTATCAAAGTAAATGTAGTTACTCAACTGATTAATTTCAAAAGTGGGCGTCAATTTTACTTTCCCAAAGCTTTTATTGAGAACTAAATACGCTGTATTTGATAAAACATTTTTAAAATTATTCTTATACCAAGCAAAAGAATTATTAGACATTCTTTCTTGGGCTAAAGTTGGAGAAGAAGACATAAAATTTCCTCCCAAAGTCAGAAATTTTGATTGAAATTCTCCTTTAATCTGATAGTCAAAATTTCCACCTAATAAAGTCTCAAATTCTCCCCAAAAACGAGTACTATCCGAAATATTTTGATTAAGCCATAGACCGATATAATTTTCAAAATTCTTATAATTAGGTTTATTGTAGGAATCAAAATAATTCAGTGTCAAATACCTGTTTCTGGTATGAGCCCTATAATTGAAGCCCCTATAAAATCCTTTAACCCCAGCTTTCTGCTCTAAATTAGTGTAATCATTATCGTTATACAATGAATCTTTATCCGTTACATTTGATAAAAATGTCTTTGGGTAAAACTTATTGTCTAATCCACTTTTGTAAGCCAAATCATTAAACTGAACCCTACGGCTCTGATAATCAATGGATTGGAATAACTGAAATCCTCGGTCTAAAACATATTCATGATAAATATGCCAATTCGTTGATTTGTCTCTGGTACTGGCATTTTGCAAAATGGCATCGCTTCCAAAACCTATAGGAGATTCTAAAATACTTTCATAAGTACTTCCCTCTGCTAATTTCAAACCACCTTGATCACTTGTATTGTAGTCGAAAATACTGACATTCCCCATGACTTGGTACTTCTTATTACGAGTTTGATAATTGGAATGAAGTACAAAAGTCCATTGTCCAACCAAATTATTACTCAGCAATCCTGTGCCTCCGCCTGGGGCAACTAACTGCTTTTCGGCAGTCATTCTTCGTAAATTGAAACCTACATTCCAGAGCGAATCTATGTTGCGTGTCAAGTCAAAATCTAATACATTTTGTCCACTTCCACCTAAAACGTATCTGACATTCGAGAAGGGGGATTTCGTGAAAAAGTACGGAATTTGGTCGGGTCGGTACATATAGGGCAAGTAGGAATCATAGCCTAAGAGCGTACCAATTTTTTCGGGGGCTTTATAAAAAACGGGATGAATCGCTGTTCCAACATTGCCTAAATCCTGATAAAGATTGCTACTGTGGCTCACTAAACTGAAATTATGCACGCCATCGACTACGGTATCAATGGTATAAAGCGTTTTGCGGTTATTGATAACGTCGGCTTCCAGGAAATACCGAGTAGATTTTGGACCATAAATTACCTTTGTAGAATCATCTAATTTCTTCCCTGTTTTTTTCTGTCTCGGTTGATTTTGTTGTGAACCACGTTGCGGAAATCCCCCATTGGTTTGGCTACTCGGAAAACCCGAACCGCCCCCACTCGTGGGCGGAAAGCCGCCGCCAGTAGGAAACTGAGCCGATGCCACCTCTGAAATCAGCAGCAAAGCAAGCACACAAAAAAGTGGTTTGATTTGAAAAGTTATACGAAATATGGACACTAAGGAATTTATTTTTGAAAATATCATTTATTTACGCTTTGTACTATTGGCTGTAAGCATTAAAATAAGAGAATTTGGCGGTTACTCAAGCAAATTATCAGCAATTCCTTTTTTGAAAACCTTACAACTATTTAATAATCAACACATTACACTCAATTACTTATTAACTTAAAACTTAATAACTTCCCCAAAAGCCAATCTTGAAATTGATTTTCGTTATTCAAAAACTTGATTTCAATAGGTAAAAAATAAAAATCAGCCGATTGGTTTACCAATAATGGACGAATCTTGACGGCATCTTTTTCTGTCATTAAATAAAAAGGCGTTTTGCCCGATGCGTTACCGAAAGCCTGAATTGTGAATAAATCTTTTTCTGAAAAATCATGATGATCTGGAAAATCAAAATGTTTCAGGACTCCAAAAATTTTAGTCACATACTCAACGAATAAAGCTGCCTGAGCAATGCCCGAAATCAAAATTACTGAATCAAAATTTTGATTTGCAAAGTTAACATGATTCGTCAGACCAATGGGGTTTCCATAATCAATTCCAGTGAAAAAGACAGGAATATTTGTCCTGAGATAAGGTTTTAATCTATCCAGCAAATCATTTTGAGCATCCTCAGAAAGTCCATCGGGGCATTTAGAAATTATTACTGCATCAGCCCGTTTTGCTCCATGACGGCGTTCTCGCATACGCCCCGCAGGAAAAGGCAAGTCTTCATCAATCGGGCGGTTATAATCCACTAATAACAAATTGAGATTTGGCAAAATTGGTCGGTGCTGAAAGGCATCATCTAATATAACCATCTCAATATCAGATAATTGTGTTTTAATTTTCTGAATTGCCTCTACCCTATTTTCACCAACTGTTACCGAAACTTCCTCTTTGAATTTTTGGTAAAACTGCAAAGGTTCGTCGCCAATTGTAGCTGAATTATCTGCGTCATTGGCAATTCTGAAGCCTTGGGTTTTACGACCATAGCCCCTACTGAGTGTAGCGATTTTGTATTTTTTTGCCAATAAACGAAGTAAATATTCAACATGAGGAGACTTTCCTGTACCACCCACCGTAAGATTTCCGACATTGATAATTATTGGATTTTCAAAAGATTTTGCCTTGAAAAAACCAATATCATACAGCCAATTTCGACAATCCGTAATACCGCCGTACAGCCAACTAAATGGATACAGAAAAAAATGAAATAATTTGATAAGAGACAATTTTATAAGTTTTTTTGTGTAAAATTCAGAAAGAGTGCTGACTTTTTTATAATTTCATTTAGTTTTTAACAATATTTATTTATACAGCTTTGAGTTATGTGCCATAAGCCATGATTTTTTTCGATATAAATTTACAAAAGAAAAAAAACTTAACAGAATTATATACTTAATGTCGCAAGACCAATTTTTGCTTGCTGAAACCTCTCCCCCGACCCCTCTCCTACTGAGAGGGGAGAAAATCGGCGACAAATGCTCTCCTCTCAGTAGCCGCAATGGAATTGGAGAGGGGTCGGGGGAGAGGTTTTGTAACATTAAGTATATACTCCCAAAACTTAATTCAAAGCTATTATCATTCTTACGAAAGGAAATGGTTGGAATTACCTACAATTCTAATTAATTCAGAATCCCCTAATAACCATTATGAGTCTTAAAGCCGTCTTTTTGAAACATACGCTCGACTTCAAATTTGAGGCTGGCACTTCACGAGGTGTCTTGAATCATAAAGACAGTTATTTTATCAAGATTTTTGATCATGAAACGCCTTCCATTTTTGGTCTCGGCGAATGTGCCCCACTCAAAGGTTTAAGCCTTGACGATAGACCCGATTTTGAACTACAATTACTCTCTATTTGCGAAAATTTTAACCAATTAGACCTTGACGTTTTTCCTTGGAACTTGAGTATTATCCTCGACCAGATTTTGGATAAACAATTCCCTTCTATCGTTTTTGGTTTCGAGACCGCCATGTTGGATTTATTGGGTGGCGGACAAAGAGTTTTATTCCCGAATGCCTTCGTGAAATCTCGTAAACCTATCAATATCAATGGATTAGTCTGGATGGGGAGCAAAGAAAATATGCTTCGGCAGGTGGAAGAAAAATTGGAAGCGGGTTATAAATGTATCAAAATGAAAGTTGGGGCGATTGATTTCAAGAAAGAATGTGAGATTCTGGAATTCATCCGAAGCCGATATACTGCCGACCAAATTACACTCAGGGTTGATGCCAACGGGGCGTTTTCGGTGGCGGAGGTTTTTGATAAACTCCAGAAATTAGCCCAGTATGATTTACACTCTATCGAACAGCCCATCAAACAAGGTAATCTTGATGTTATGGCAGAACTTTGCCAGAATACACCCGTCCCGATTGCCCTTGACGAAGAACTAATTGGCACCAGAGAATATACCGACAAGTATAAACTGCTGAAAAAAGTAATGCCCCAATACATCATTCTGAAACCTACTTTACTGGGCGGTCTCCAGCAATGCCGAGAATGGATAGAAAACGCCAATCGGTTAAAGATTGGTTGGTGGATTACCTCCGCATTAGAATCAAATATTGGTTTGAACGCCATCGCACAATTCAGTGCCGAATTCAGCAATACCATGCCCCAGGGACTCGGTACAGGACAATTGTACCACAACAACATCACTTCCCCCCTCGAAATAAAAGACGGTTTCTTGTACCATACCCCCGAAAACACATGGGATTTATCACCTTTGGCTTTTTTGGTTTAGTACTTTTTTTGTTTTTAACTATTTGATAATCAATTGGTTATAAGTGAACTATGGCGTTCTGTGTGCCACAGAGCGAGGTTGAAACTATATGATGAGAATTATTCGCCGTATAATAAAATTAGCACTGAAACATTGGGAAATTGAGGTGATACCTTTAGATTTACTTCTGTATTTGGAAAAGTAATCTTCAATTGTAAAAGATTGATGCGTTTTCTGAGAAGTACGACAAACAAAAGGTAAGATAAAATTTTGTGTATTAAAAAGTTATTGGTAATCGCAAAACTAACTCCACAGCTAACGGAAAAATGAAAAAACTAATTTACACATTCCTATTTTTGGAGACGATTCTTGGGTGTTCTAAAACTGAAACAACACCTAAGCCAACCTCAGATTTTTCTTGGATAGAGTTGAACGGAGTTGTTCAGTTTACAAATACTTCAAAAAATGCTGATTCCTACCAATGGGATTTTGGTGATAATTTAGGTAAATCGACCTCACAAAATCCTAAATATACATTTGAATATAAAGGTGATTATCAAGTGAAGTTAATTGCCAAAGGTGCGGGTGGTGAAGCTGAATCAGTCAATACCCTAAAAATTACTACTGGAAAAGACCCGAAACCATTACCAAATTTTGACATCAAAGATTTAGGTAAAGGAAAATTCCAGTTTACCAATAAATCAAAATATGCTGACACTTATGAATGGGACTTTGGTGATAAAACAAATATCTCAAAAGACGAAAACGTAGAACACCAATATTATGATAATGCAAAGTTTAAGGTTACTCTCATAGCCAAAGGAAAAGGTGGTACAGATACAAAGGTTCAAGAGATTGAAGCCAAAGATATTCCAGACCCAAGAGATATTTTCGTGGGAATTTGGACTGGAAATTACAGAGTAACGAGCAATAAGAAGAATTCTACATTTGTAGCAGAAGGAACAAGAAGGCTAACTTTTAGTAAATCTACTTTTAATAAAACCCTACTTTTTTCAGCTTCAGGTCCACCTGCACATAGTGATATTTGGGAAACGAGCGTTGTCATAAATAGTACATTTACATGGGATATAATTGACACTCCTTATACAACAGTTAAAGGTAAAGCCGAACTTTCCTCAGATGGAAAAGTATTAAACGTTACGGAAAATGTCATCTATGATAATGAAATATTAACATATGTATCCATTTTGATAAAAAATTAATCCTGGACTAAGAAATATTGTAAGGTTTTCAAATTTCCACCGTAGACTAACGAATAAAAACAAAATGAAAAGACTAATTTACACTTTCCTCTTTTTGGGGATGATCCTTGGCTGTTCAAAAACTGAAACTGCACCGACACCCAAACCAACCGCTGATTTTTCTTGGAAAGAATCAACAAATGGGACGGTACAATTTACCAACACTTCAAAAAATACGGATACATACATATGGGATTTTGGAGACAATATAGGTAAATCAACTACACAAAATCCAAGTTATACTTTTGAACTTAAAGGCAGTTATCAAGTCAAATTGGTAGCTAAAAATGCAGTTGGCGAATCAATAGCAACGAGTACAGTTAATATTACGACTGGAAAAGATTTAGCACCAATTGCTAATTTTGAAATTACGAGCTTGGGAAAAGGTCAATTACAGTTTGTGAATAAATCAAAAAATGCAGATACTTATGAATGGGATTTTGGAGACAAATCAACCATTTCAAAGAATGAAAATGTATCACATCAATATCCAGCAAACGCAAAATATACTATAACCTTAAAAGCGTCAGGAAAAGGAGGAGTAAATACAAAAGCATTAGAATATGAAATAACTGATATTCCAATTCCAGAACAAAGAGATAAATTTATTGGAACTTGGAATCGAGTTTACAGTATTAGTGGACAATCAGGTGAAAGTAAACAAAGTAATATTTCAATAACCAAATCTTCGTTAAAATCCGATGGAATAGTAATTAAATTTAGTTCGGTGGACACTTGGGAGGCTACGATTAAAAGTGATGAAATAAGCTATAATGACCAAGAATATATTGGTGGCGGTGCTTTTGTATATTTCTCTGGTTTAGGGAAAATTACGGCAGACTATAAAACAATTAATTTAAAAGGCACTTATAAATTTGCATCTCCCTCGGCTACCCCTTCCAATACTACCGAAGTCTGGACTAAACAATAATTCAAAAATATAAGTAATTACCCCAGCTCGCCCCAAATTTCGATTTGGGGCGAGCAGACAAAGGGGAATTTTAACCACAAATATCTAACAACCAAATAGTTCCACATTAAAATTTCCTAAATTTGTTCTAATAAACACAAGCAAAACTCATGCGAAATCAACAAATCAATTTAATGGTCTAAATGAAGTTCAAATTGGGCTTCTGAGAATGTTTTCTCGTCCGATGTCGAAAGAGCAAAGTCTCAAGATTAAGCGTGCAATCATCAATCTTTTGTCAGATGAATTAGACACCGAAGTAGAAAGAGTTGTATTGGAGAAAGGAATCACCGAAAAAGACTTTGAAGCACTTAGGAATCAACATCAAAGAACCCCAAAGAATAAATGAAAGTAGTAATTGCCCCACCCATCCCAAATTCCAATTTGGGGTAAGCTACGGTCTTGCGTCTCAGACGCATATTCCAAATTTAAAGCGTCAGAAATACAAAGCCAATACCGCCCTAAATCGGAGTTTAGGGTGAGCGGAAAATAAAAATCAAACACCACTCTCCTCCATTACAACCGCCTTTTTTCTCTTCTTCTTATTTTTTAAGAATTCAGACAGAGCCTGTTCAATTTCTTTTGAAAGCGGTTCGATATTACTGTTAATATCTAAATCAGCCATAGCTAATTGTTTAAAGTTAATGTTAGTTTTCATCTGGAAAATATCGTTTAAAGAGCCTAAAAGATTCGGAGGTGTCGATAATCATAACATTCCCAATAAATATTTTTCCAATCAAAAACCCACTTTGCTTTAACAAATCCTTTATCATTAGTTAAAAAAGGCAATATCTGTGTTCTAAAAATTTCTCCCGATTTTACATTTTCGATTGAATTGGTTAGCTTATCAATAAGTTCATTAATGACTGACATAAGTGGTTTTTTATTAAACAAATATACAAAAAACCTACCTAATTTAATATTTCCCTAAATTTAAAGTTGTAAACCCCAAACAGTTTAGCTTACTACTTGATTTTTAACACCCCAATTCTCCAAACTCTATAATTTTATTCTTCTTCCATTTGAAGCTATCTTTGTAGCTTCATTTTTTATAACTAAGTAGTATCATCAATCCACAAGTATGAAAATTTCAGCTATTTTAGCCGCAACAAAAGATTTAATTATTGAAGTAAATCGTGATGTTCCTTGGTATTTATCAAACGATTTGAGGTATTTTAAACAAGTGACACTCAATCATCACATCATAATGGGACGAATGTGTTATGAATGCACAGGGTATGCTTTACCCAACCGAACTAACATAGTTTTATCCCGTAATCCAGACTACAAAGCGGAAGGTTGTATCGTGGTACAATCACTCGAAGAGGCACTGAATCTTGTTGAAAGCAAGGGAGAAACAGAAGTTTTCATCGTTGGTGGTGGTGAACTTTATGCTCAGACGGTTGATATGTGCGACAAAATCTACTGGACAGATGTAGAAATGGACATTGAGTTAAAAGACACCGACGATGTTGTTTATTTTCCAAATCTTGACATGAGCGAATGGGAATTAACATCTGAAAATAAGTTTTCCAAAGACGATAAAAATACTTGCGATTATTCATTTAAAGTTTTTGAAAGAGTTGAGATAGTCGGGAATTCTGAGTATGATTCTCAGTTTCAAGCGGTTTGATTTTTCCCGCTTGCACCAAGTTTCGGTTTGTAACGAGCAGGCACAATCTTATACAAACATCAATCAAATACTTACAAACAAATTCATTTGAATGACCATCAGAAAAGCAACATTAGAAGACGAAAATGCCATAGATATCTTTGACCGATTTGGTGGTAGTAGAAATCTGGAAATTATTAGAGAAGAGATTTGGGTTGCAGTTTATGAAAACGAAATTGCTGGTTTTATGACCTTCGATAATTCGTTTTATGAAAGACCATTTATAAGATATATCGTTACTAATCCTGATTACAGACGGAAGTCAGTTGCGGAAAAATTAATGCTTTTTATCGAAGAAAAATGTGAAGGACAAAAAATATTTACCTCAACCGAAGCTGATAATTTGCCTATGATTATGCTACTGAATAAATTTAATTATAAAATGGTGGGCATCATTCACGAACTTCAAGATGTTGCTGAGGTAATTTATTGTAAAGAAATTTAGCCCCATTATTTATGCCTAACCTGAGGTTGTACAAAATCATTAACACTAACATATTCATCATGAAAAAACTACTTATCATTTCACTCTATCTATTTGTTTATCAATCACTTAGTCAAACTTCGACTATTCATTTCACTTCCTCTCCAACGCTTACTCCAGATGCTAAGTACGTTATTTTTAGCTATGAAGGTGACCTTTGGAAAGTAAATGCTGAGGGTGGCATTGCTAACCGAATCACGGCTATGTTAGGTAATGAAAGCCGTGCAAAGGTATCGCCTGATGGTAAGTGGATTGCCTTTACGGGCGGGCAGTTTGGTAGTCAGGATATTTATTTGATGTCAACCGAAGGCGGAGACATCAAACAATTGACCTTCCACGAAGCATTCGAGCAGGTCGATTCTTGGTCTTGGGACTCTCAATTTATCTATTTCACTTCAGACCGACTGAACCGCTCGTCGGGCTACAAAGTGAGTATCAAAGGAGGTACGCCCATTCGATTATTTGAGAATTATTTCAATACTGTACATTCGGTGGTAGAGCATCCAAATTCGGGAGAAATTTTCTTTAATGAAACATGGGAAAGCCGCTCTTCGGCAAATAGAAAACGCTACAAGGGTTCATACAATCCTGATATTCAGTCATATAACCCTAAAACTAAAAAATTCACTCAATATACCGATTGGCTTGGTAAAGATTTTGACAATACCCTCGACCGCCAAGGTAATGTCTATTTTATTTCGGATGAAGCCAATGGAGAATACAATCTTTACACTTTTGAAAATGCCAAGAAAAAGGCTTTGACCAATTTTAATACATCTATCAAAAGCCCTCATGTGAGTGCCAATGGAGAGAAAGTTGTATTTGAAAAAGATTATCAATTGTGGCTCTATGACCTCGCTACGAAACAAAGTAAGAAAATTGATATTAAGTTGTTTAGAAATGAAACGTTGGAGAAAAGTCAAAACTTTGAAGTAAAAGGCAATATCGAAAATTTTGATGTATCGGTTGATAGTAAAAAAATGGCATTTGTCTCAAGAGGGCGATTATTCGTGTCTGATTTGAAAGGCAAATTTGTACAAGAAATCCGTACTGCTGAACGTAACCGTACCATAGAAGTAAAGTGGTTTTCAGATAACAAAACCCTGTTATATTCCATGACAAACAAAAATGGCTATACCAATTGGTTCTCTATCTCGGCAGATGGCAAAACACCTGAAAAACAACTGACTAATGCTGATAAAAATGACCGAGATATAACCCTCTCCAAAGACCGAAGTAAGGGCGTGTACCTTAGTGGACGAGACGAAGTGAGACTGATAGATTTGAAAACTCTTGAAAGCAAACTATTAGTAAAAGACGAAATTTGGGGCTTTCAAACGCCTGCACCTTGTTTCTCGCCAGATGGTGATTATGTCGTTTTTACAGCACATCGCAATTTTGAGCAAGATATTTTTGTACATAACTTAAAAACCAACGAAACCAAAAATCTCACCAACA
The DNA here is from genome assembly GCA_013298865.1 of Cytophagales bacterium. Classification (GTDB taxonomy): domain Bacteria; phylum Bacteroidota; class Bacteroidia; order Cytophagales; family Spirosomataceae; genus JAAFJL01. The sequence continues at coordinate 49,075 of JAAFJL010000009.1, forward strand.
CAGGTATTACCGAAACAAGTCCGATTTTTTCGCCAGATGGCAAATATCTGTACTTTATTTCTGACCGTTACAAAGCCTCTTTCCCCACAGGATCTTCTGCGAATCGGGTGTACCGTTTGGCTTTGACCAAAGAAGATGAACCCTACAAACTGGATAAATATAACGAGCTTTTTGCTGAAAAACCCAAAGCTGATACTACCAAGAAAAAGGAAGAACCCAAAGTTACTCCCTCATTATCAATAGATTACGAAAATATAATAGATAGAATTGAGTTAGTAAGTCCTAATTTTGGAGACCAAAATGACGTTTTTGTTATACAAAAAGAAACAAAAACATTCGTCATTTTTAGCTCTAATCATGACAAAGGCACGAGTAATCTTTGGAAAGCAACCTATGAACCTCATGAAACCACAAAGACCGAAAAAATCGAGGGAGCAACCACAAACAATACGACTATTGTAGAATCTTCGGGCAAAACCTATTGCCTCATCAATGGGGACATTTATACGCTCAATTTGGATGGAAATAAAGCAGAAAAAATAGATGTTAGCTTTACTTTCAGGAAGAATTTGGAAGCAGAATTTGAGCAAATGTTCTATGAAACTTGGGCAAATGTTCAAGAGAATTTCTACAATGAAGATTTTCATGGTATTGATTGGGCAAAGACAAAACAACAATATGCCAATTTCTTGCCCAACCTAAACAGTAGAGCCGATTTCAGGATATTGATGAACGATATGCTCGGGGAACTCAACTCGTCTCATACAGGCTTTAGTTCTTCTGGAAATGAAGAAAAATTATTTTATACTTCTCGCACGCTTGAAACGGGGATTATTTTTGATAATGATAATCCTTATACGGTAAAATACATCGCAAAACTTAGTAATGCTGATAAAAAAGATAAAGATATTAAGGCTGGAGATATACTCATAAAAGTAAACGACCAAGTGGTTGACGTAAACCAAAATCGAGATGTTTATTTCTTGAAGCCCTCTTTAGACGCTGAATTAGAATTGACATTCAGACGAGATGGCAAAGAGCGAGTTGTGAAGATTCACCCACAAAGCTATAGTTCATTAGCGGGAAGATTGCTCTATGATGAATGGATAGAAAATAACCAAAAGATAGTAGATGAAAAAGGCAAAAAACGCATTGCCTACGCCTACATGAAGAATATGGGAGAAGGGGAACTGAACAAGTTCTTGATAGAAATGAACACTGAAGCCTACCAAAGAGACGGTTTGATTTTGGATTTACGCTACAACACAGGCGGTAATGTACATGATGGTGTAATTAATTTTCTGAGCCAACGTCCGTATTTAAAATGGAAATACCGTGAAGGAGCGTTTACGGTACAACCTAATTTTACGCCTGCTGCCAAGCCAATAGTCTTACTGATTAACGAACAATCGTTGAGTGATGCCGAGGTGACAGCACAGGGTTTCAAAGAATTGAAATTAGGAAAAATCATTGGTAATGAAACCTATCGTTGGATTATTTTCACTTCAGGAAAAGGTTTGGTCGATGGCAGTTTTTATCGCCTTCCTGCATGGGGTTGCTATACACTTGATGGTAAAAACTTAGAAAAAGAAGGTGTAAAACCTGATATTTTCATCAAAACAACCTTCAAAGACCGTTTAGAAAATAAAGACCCGCAATTAGAAAAAGCGATTGAAGAAGTAATCAAGGACTTGAAATAAACTGGTTTTCAACTCATGACAAAGCTATTCTCATTTTTATTAACCTCTCCCCTTGGCTGGTGTCTCACCAGACATTTAGGCGAAAGCAACTTAGCGACTAAATGTTAGGGATAATTAATTGACAATGAGGAATTTGTGTTGCTTTCGCATGAGTGTCTGGTGGGGACACCAGCCATGGGGAAGACATTAAAAAAACGATAATGAAACTATTTAACCTCTTCAAACGAAAACAGAGCATAGAATCGACACCTAAACAGATAATTAAAAGGTTGGTTGAATATATGCCTGATTTCTATAAGACAGATAGACAGTTTATTGATTGTGTTGAATTTTTAGAATATAATGAATGGGGACTTGCACTTGATAGTTTAATTCAACTCGCAGATGAAACAGGGCATTACTTTTCAGAAGACTTTTGGGTTGAACTTGCAAAAGCTGCCGATAGTATGGAACTAAAAGTAGAACGAGACTATTGCAGAATGCAAATCAAAAGAAACGAACACGATTTAAAATCTAAAACACCTTTTGGTTGGACAACGATAAAAATTGATGACACACATTTCCAACATCACATTTCAGAGAAACTTAAAGAAGAATGGGCGAAAGAAGACAAAAAAATCAATTGAATTTAGCGTCTGAAATCAACTTCACTTTGGGTCTAACAGAATAAAAATTTAAGAATTAATCATCTAATAATCAATTTACAAATAAAAAAAACAGCATTATAAACGCTGAATGAATCCACTCTCGTTATCAACGAGCGTGAGTTGAGGGCTTTCTTTATGTCCTAATATTCCTTCTCCCCAAACTCACTACTCGGTAATTTCGCCTTTCTATTATTTTGATTAAAACTATACGAAAGATTCAACATCAGAATATTGGTTTCTTGGATGTAATTGGTAGTTGTAAAGAAATCCTTTCCGAAAGTCGTGATTCGTTGTTGATTGACTTCCATATTACCAAAAGCCATATTTTGCCATTGAGCCGTTGCCGTGATTTTATTATTCAAGAAGGTCTTTTTTAAGGAAAGATTAGGAGCATAAAATCTCGAATCTTCGCCTTGGGCAGTTACTCGGGCAGATAGGTAAGACACATTAAATTGTGAACTCAACGTCTTACTCATTTGCCATGAAATATTGGAATTAATGGAATACACCCAACCTTTTGAATTAACCGCCACTTGGTCATTGAACAATGTTCCTTGTATGGCTAAATTATAAATATTTCCTCCCGCAAAAATCTTCAATTTCTTCACGGGCGAGTACGTCAGTCCAAACTCAGAGCCTAATAAAAGTGCATTTCCTGCATTTGTATAGACACGATTCAAGATGGTATCATTATAAACACTATTCACCCGATTGACAATATCGGTAATATTTTGACTGTAAAAATTCCAAAATACACTCCCTTTTTTGAAGTCTTTTGTGATACCAAGCTCCGTAATTCCAATGAATTCTGGTCGAATATTGGGGTCGCCTTGTTCGAGGGTTTCGCTGTGTTCTCGTTCTGGATAAGGGTTTAATTCATTATTTGTAGAACGTTGCACCCTTCGACTATAAGCCAATTTTGCCCGATAATCTTTCCCTAAATCTACCAAAATATTTGCCGAAGGAAACAGATTTGAAAGTTCCAGCACGGAAGGTTTTGAACTTTTATTATCCTTAAATTCACGGAAAGAATTTTCATACCGCAATCCTCCCGAAAACTCAATTCGTTTCACTTTTCCTGCATATTGACCATAAAACGCATGGATTCTGTTCAACACATTGATATTGGCTGAAAAAGCCTGATTGGTCGTCAGGGGTTTGAAACTTCCTGATTTTTCTTGATATAAAAACTGTCCTTCTTGGGTCTGATTCCTAAATTGATACCCCATCGTCAATTTACCAATGCCAATAGTTTGTTCATAATCAGCTTTCAATCGTAAAGCATTCAGCGGATTTGCTCCCGTGTTGTAAGTGTATTGAAGCGTATCTTTCAGATTAGTTCTGTTCAAATTACTATTACTCGTAAATCCTTCTAAATCAGCTTGTTCTGACAATCCAGAGAGGCTCAGAGTAGCATTATTTTTAAAAGTATGAGTATAATCTAAATTAAAAACTTTGAATAATCCGTCTTTCAAAACTAAGTTTGGATTGTAATAAGTCGCTCTCCCGATGACTTTTTGAGTTGATAATACGGTTTTTACATTGTCAAAATACGTAATATCCGCTCGTCTGTATTGTGTACGTTTCCCCACATATACACCCGCCGACAGTTCATTTTGTTTGTCAATTTTATAAGCAATCGAAGACCGTAGCCCATAATTTTCACGCTTAAAACTTCGCTCGCCTATACTCGGAAAACTATTAAAAAATTGGTTAAAGATGGTATTAACATCACCTTCTCTTCGTCCTGCAATGTCATTTCTGAGATAATTTCCCGAAACCGATACATCCCATTTATCTTTTTTATACATCAAAGTCGCATCAACTCCATAGCGTTGAGGTTCGTTGAGGTTATAATATTCTTTGATGCGGGGCATCCCGATTTGCCCGTTTGTAATTACCGAAAAACCATCCGTAGCTCCTGATTTCGTCACAATGTTGATAATCCCAGCCTTTCCGTCGGCATCATATTTAGCGGATGGAGCGGTTATCATCTCTATTTTATCAATGCTATTGGCAGGGATTTGAGCCAACAAAGTAGCAATATCTATCTGACTGGGTTTGCCATTAATTAAAACCAAAAATCCTTTTGAACCCCTCATCGTGATTTCGCCCTCGGCATTGAGGGTAATTGAAGGAATATTTCGGAGAACATCCGTGGCATTTCCGCCTTTGGCAACCTCAAATTGGTCTGATTTAAAAACCTTTTTTTCAAGGGTCGTTACTACCACAGGTTTTTGCCCAGCCACCACGACAGCATCTAACAATTGCGTAAGGGGGGCAAGGCTCAAAATACTCAAATCAGAGCGAAAATCGGGTTTTTCTGTATCAATTTCAATGGTCTTGGACTGATAACCTATATAATTGACTTTAATGAGATAAGTGCCTTTTACCAAATTTTCAAACTTAAAAACGCCCTTTTCATCACTGATTACGCCTTTCACTAATTGATTGGCAGGTTGTGTAATTATTTGAACGGAGGCATACAAAAGTGGCTCTTTCGTGAGCGAATCCACGAGCGTGCCTTTGAGTGAATTGGTATTTTGTCCATAAGAAAGTGAGGTGCAAAATAAGAAACTGATAAATAAAAGTGTCACTATTTTATACATGACTATTGGGTTTGGGAATGTCCTACAAATATAAGAGGTATGAGCTGTTTGTTTCCTACTATTTACTCACGTTTCGCTTAAATTACGATTTAAAAAAGAATAGGGAACAATCCTTAGTAACGGGAATTCAACAATTAATTATCTAATAATCGATTAGTTACAAATAAAAAACAAACATTCTGTGTGTAAAAGATGAAGGTTGAGAAAAAACAGCGTTATAAACGCCGAGCGAATCCACTCTCCTTATCAACGAGCGTGAGCAGAGGAAAGCAATAAGAAATTTTGGCAGGATTATTGACATATTCATAACTGTTTAATCCCTTCTTTCTCAGGGCATTAGACTCAATAAATGGCTTCATAAGTGATTAGTTATGATGCTATGGTCAAATAACTCCATATCCATAATATGAAAAGTTCTCTTATTCTACTATTCACGCTGTTAATTTCAGCTGTGTCTTCTTTATCTCAGGTTAATCTCAAAAATGGCTTAGTGGCTTGTTATCCTTTTAGTACCAATGCCAATGATATGTCTGGCAACAATAATGATGGCACAGTTAATGGAGCAACTTTAACTGCTGACCGTTTCGGAAAGGCTAATAGTGCTTATAATTTTGATGGCAATAGTTATATTTCTATCGCCCCAGACCAATTCAAAAATACCAATTACAGTTATTCTTTATGGGTTAATTTGGATGCCCTTCCAGTCGAAACGGATAATAATTCTTTTTTCTCTGTCGGCGGACCAGGAGCAGACCAAAATCTTTCTGTTCTGTATAAATATTTTAGTGAAACCAATACAGGATTTAATTCAGGAGGGTATAATGTAGGAAACCCTGTTGTTTCAAATAACTTGACAGGTTCGCTACCCAATACAGGCAGGTGGTATCATTTAGTTAGTACAAGAGACAACAATACAGTAAAATTATATGTTGATGGCGTTCTGATAGCTAATAATTCTGGTAATTCGTCAACGAATGGAACTGATGCAGCGTACTCAAATCCAGCGTATGCAGTCATTGGTTCACGAGTAGGACAGAATGGTTATTTCCAATTTACAAAAGGAAGTATCGACGATGTTCACATCTATAACAGAGTCATTAATGCCGATGAAGTAAAAGCACTTTTCGATGGAAATACCCCACAGGCAATCACTATCAGTTCTAACAATTCAGCCCCATGCGGAGGTGACAATATTATCTTTACAGCCAATGGAACTACAAATACAGCAAAATACCAGTGGAAAGTTGATGGCGTAAATCAAGGTACAAATAGTAAAATATTTGAGTATGTTTCTTCTAATAATATAGTGGATTATCAAGTAAAAATTACTATTGAAATTACGGATGATAATGATGTTTGTTTCCCGAATAAAGTAACGTTTGCAGATTTGAATGTTACCATTAAAAGTTGTAATCCATGTATCTTAGCTTGTCATCCTTTCAATATTCTCAAAACTAAATAGTTTTTGTTCTCTGATAGTTTTTTAAGCAAAAATCAACCTTGGTATGTGACAAATAGAACAAAATATCAAAAATAAGCATCTAATAATCAATTAGTTATAAATAAGACAAGAGTATTGCCTGCACCACTTCAGATTAACAGAATTTATCACTTTTAGAAAAATTTATATGAGTTGGAATCTTTTATTAGTTAACTCTAAACATAACACAAATCTTTTTGAAGACACAGAAAAATTTGGAGCAAAAAAAGAATTTATGGACAAAATATCCAAAATTTTTCCAGAAATAGTTTGGGAGAAATCAAACTATGGAAAACTAAGAGATAGCGAAAATGAAGACTTATTTGTAGATTTTGTGTTAGGAGATGAGGAAGAGCTTGGCTCTCATGTATTGTTAGCTGATGTTGCAGGAGGAAAATCTCATCAAGTTTTAAAAAAAATATGTCAAGAATATGGTTGGCAAGTTTTTGATTTGGGTAGTGGCGAAAGAATTGATTTTTGATAAAAATTCATAGTCCCTACTCCCGCCCCAAATTGGAGTTTGGGGCGAGTCACCATTTTAGCTCCCCACTACCCCAACTGCTCCAAAAATGTCTTCATGAAAAGGGGTTTTAAATCATTTTTATAGGCAATGGCGTGGTTGATTTCTATGGTATCAAAAATGGAATTATCGTCGTTGATGAGATTTTTTACTACGATTCCCCAACTGCTCCAAAAATGTCTTCATGAAAAGGGGTTTTAAATCATTTTTATAGGCAATGGCGTGGTTGATTTCTATGGTATCAAAAATGGAATTATCGTCGTTGATGAGATTTTTTACTACGATTCCCTGCATATTTTTTAGGTTGAATAAGGAAGGGATAAAGGCAATTCCAATGCCTAATTCTACCAAACTACAAAGTAAATCAAGCGATGAAACTTCTTGTGCAATATGAGGAATTCGGCTAAAACCTGCTTGCTGACAGGCGTTTTCAATGTCGTCATAAACGGGATGTAATGACTTACTGATTTCAACCCATTTTTCATTTTTCAAAGACGATAATTTGATAACAGGTTGACTCGCCAAAAGGTGTTTCTCAGACATAATCACTACGATATGCCCTTTCTGAGTGGTTTTTGCTGAAAGCTCAGCATGACGTAGTGGCAACAGAGTCAAGCCTAAATCTATACTTTCTTCCAGCAAAGCATCTTGTACGCTCATGAAAGTCGGCAGTTCAATAATCTTGATTTCGATGGTAGGAAAATTGCTTGAAAACAAGGTAATTACTTCAATAATTCGCTCTTTCAATAACATTTTATAAACTCCCAGTCGAACGGTTTCTTGCTCTAATCCTATTTTTCGGGCATTTTCTATGGCTTTTTGTCCGAGCTGTAATATCTTTTTGGCATCAATCAAAAATGACTCTCCTGCTTTGGTAAGTTCTACTTTTCTGAGTTTTTTTCTTTTAATTTTCACGAACAATTCAACGCCAATCTCATTTTCCAACAACTGAATTTGTTGGCTCAGAGCGGGCTGAGAAACAAACAATTTTTCAGCCGCATGATTATAATGCAGCTCTTCGGCAATAGCAACAAAATATTTTAACTGACGAAGCTCCATCGTTTTATGATAAGTTTTAATTATCATAAAGTTAGAATTTAATATTTGATTCGTTATATTTTTTCTGAAATATTTGCAAAAGAAAATGGAGCTGAAAATGTATGAGTTGAAAGTATCTGAGTTGAAAGTTGTTAGTTCCATCTATGATTTATACGGGAATCCGTGGTACGGTTGAGACATAAACTCTTTTAGGTGAAATTAAACCTCAACCGTACCACGGTTAGCAATGTCTTCCGACTGTGCGTCCCAGAATCAATTATAGAAGAACCAAGTTGTTTTAACATGAGCTAAAAATAAAAATTGTATGGAAACAGTCGAATTGCAATCAAGTACTATTACAAAACAAGATTTTTTGCCCTTGAATGGTACCGATTATATTGAATTTTATGTAGGCAATGCCAAACAATCTGCTCATTTCTATGAAAGTGTTTTTGGTTTTGAAATCATGGCGTATTCTGGACCAGAAACTGGTGTTAGAGAGAAGGCATCTTATGTGGTACAGCAAGGCAAAATCCGTTTTGTGCTGACAACCTCTTTGTATGCCAACTCTGAAATCTCAGACCATGTTCGTAGCCACGGCGATGGTGTAAAAGTACTGGCTTTGTGGGTGGACGATGCTACGGCTGCTTTTCATGAAACCGTTCAGAGAGGGGCAATACCTGTGAGTGAACCACAATATTTAGCAGATGAAGATGGCTACGTAATTGTTTCTTCTATCAAAACTTACGGAGACACGATTCATACTTTTGTGGAACGCAAAAATTATCATGGGTTATTTTTACCAACTTATATTCCTTTCAAAAGTCGTACATCTAAGGGTACAGTTGGGCTTCAATACGTTGACCATTGTGTGGGAAATGTTCAGTTGGGCGACATGAATAAATGGGTCAAATTTTATGAAGAAGTAATGGGTTTCAAACTTTTGATGACTTTTGATGATAATGATATTTCAACCGAATTCAGTTCTTTGATGTCTAAAGTGGTCTCGAATGGCAATGGTTTTGTGAAATTCCCGATTAATGAACCTGCATCTGGACTAAAAAAATCTCAGGTGGACGAATACCTTGATTTCTATAATGGTGCTGGTGTTCAGCACATTGCGATTGCGACAAATGATATTATCAGAACCGTAACAGATTTGAAAGCCCGTGGAGTTGATTTTTTGGAAGTACCCGCAACTTACTATGATGATTTAACTGCAAGAGTTGGCAAAATAGACGAAGCGATTGAGCCATTGAAAAACCTAAATATTCTGGTTGACAGAGACGAAGAAGGTTATCTTTTGCAGATTTTTACTAAACCCGTAGAAGACCGTCCGACTTTATTTTTTGAAATTATTCAAAGAAAAGGGGCAACTTCATTTGGAAAAGGTAATTTTAAAGCATTATTTGAAGCCATTGAACGAGAACAAGAGAAAAGAGGAAATCTATGAATATTATCAGGAATGAAATAATTGACCATTTGCCAAAGCATTTGTTGCAGTTTGTAAATGAACAAATTTATGAAGACTATTCGCCAATAGACCAAGCAGTCTGGCGGCACGTGATGCACAAAAATGTTAAATTCTTACCTTCTGTTGCCCATGAATCTTATTTGTTGGGTTTAGAAAAAACGGGAATTTCCCCCGAAAACATACCCAATATGTACGGTATGAATCGGATTTTGAAAGAGATTGGTTGGGCTGCCGTAGCCGTTGATGGATTCATTCCGACAAGTGCCTTCTTGGAATTTCAAGCCTATAATGTTTTGGTAATTGCCCATGACATTCGCCAGATTGAACATATTGATTACACTCCCGCCCCAGACATCATACATGAGTCCGCAGGTCATGCTCCCATCATTGCCAACCCCGAATATGCAGAATACCTTCGCCGTTTTGGTGAAATAGGTTGTCGGGCAATTTCATCAGAAAAAGAACACGAGCTTTATGAGGCAGTGCGGCATTTA
>JAAFJL010000090.1 GCA_013298865.1 Cytophagales bacterium
ACTGGTACAAAAATCATTTACTATGGAGGAGGCTACAATGGTATTAGTGTTTATGATGTAAATACGAATACTTTCGATATACCCACAGTGACACTTCCTGCGGGTTATCCTGTTCTGACCATACCTTTTTCAGGACATACAGCTGTCTGGACGGGTTTAGAAATGATTGTTTTTGCAAACAGTACTGGACATATTCTTCGACCAAACTTTAGTATAACAGAATCACCAACTCCATATTTTTTGTATAAGAAAAATTGATGGTAAAATTTCAATGACATTAACTAAGTTTTTTTGAAATAAGTATTTGATTTTCAGATGTTTATGTTCAATATTGTCAACTTAAAACTCATTAACTTAAAAAAACCTCAAATCCATATTTTATGAAACTCTCAAAACATATCTTCAGTCGGTTTCTTTTGCCGTTATTTATTTTAATGCTGGGAAATATTTCATGCAAAGACCTGAAAGACAACCCCGTATTACCGAATAATAAGGTAGATTTTAGTAAAGATATAAGCATTACAAATACCAATACTAAGAGCGATTTGGGAGTTTTGATGCGGATAGCTCGCATTAAAGTTGATTTTGCAGCTTACGGTACTAAAAACGAAGCAGGTATATTGACCAAAGTGCAAGTGGCAATTATTACTAATCCTGTTAATGAAACATGGATAACTGTAGCTTTTGACGGTAAATATCCCAAGGAAATTAGGTCTTACAACAATACCATAATTGAGTTAAAGAATTATAACAGAACCAACTTAACCGTAGATTTAACGATAAAAAATACCGACGGAAAAGTTACTAAAACCGTTACAGCACAAAAACTAACCGATGATATTTTTGTAGGTTTTGAATCGGCTTATCGGGGGTTGTCTTTGTCAAATGCACGTATAAGTAGTATAACCAATGATTGCCAAGACCGTAAAGACGCTGCCCAAACGGTTGGTCTTATTTCTAATGCACTCAATTGTCTGATTGGTTTGGCTACAATAGCCGAGTCGGCGGGAATTGCACTTATTTTTAATGGAATAGGGACAGCAGCTTCTTGCTATAATACTTTGCAAGGACTTACTTCTAAATTGGCTGGTATGGATGTATTACCAAGCCTAAGTTGTGGGCAAAATTTGGCATCAGATGCCTCATCAATTGCAGGTTTGTTGACAGGAGGGGCTATTACCAGAGTGGCACTTACCGCAGTTTCAACAGCCTTAACGGGTGCAGCCACAGGAGCAGACGCCGCAGGTTGTTTTGATTGCCCCAAAGACCCTCCAAAACCAAAAGCAAAAAGTAGTGGAGACCCACACATTACTACCCACGATGGCGATGATATTAGATTTCAAGGGCATGGCGAATTTATAGCAGTAAAATCAACGACCGATAATTTTGAAATTCAAGCCCGACAGGAGGCTTTTGCGGGTTCACAGAAGGCTACTACCAATACAGCCGTGGCCATTAAAACTACTGCAAACGATGTAATATGTGTTACGTCAAATGCAAAAATTATATATGTCAATAAAGTAGCATTGCCCAGTGCTTTTAGTACAAAAACATTGAGTGACGGTAGTACTATTACCCAAACTAATAGCGGTATTCGGTTAGATACTAAACAGGGAGATATAGTAGTTGTGGAGCGATTCGTTGATGCTTGGCTCGACTATTCGGTTAGTTTGCCTGCCGCTCGTATTGGTAAAGTGAAAGGTTTGATGGGTAACTTTGATGGTATATTGGTTAATGATATTGCCCTCAATGATGGACGAGTGGTTGAGCCAATTTTTGCCAACCTGTATCCTACCTATGCCGATAGTTGGCGTATTACGCAAGCGAATTCACTTTTTGTGTATGATGCAGGCAAAACTACCGTCAATTATACCAATCGTAATTTTCCAACGACAGATGTACAACTCACTACTGCCCAAATTGATGCCGCCTCGAAAACCTGCAAAGCCGCAGGCGTAACCAACCAGCCCTACCTCAATAATTGTATTTATGATGTAGCAGTTAGTGGAAATTCGGCTTTTGTTGCTTCGGCATTGAACGCCCAGAATTTTGTTTACACGGGAAATATTTCAGGTGGCGTAGTAAACAGCGATGTCAGTTATTTCCAAAATATTCGTTTAGAAGTAACCAATAGTACACAATCAGACGAAACACAATTGAATTTATTAGACTGGAGAACAGGCAAGGTTTACGCCCTAAAAGACGGTGCAACCAATGCAGATAAAATTGATATTGTTAGTTTGGTAATAGGAGGGAACATTATATTGTACACCCCAGGTTCACTAAAATTTTGCGGAATTTCCTGTGGAGTAAGTGCCATTAACCAAGTATTGGATAAACAAAAGTGGGCGACTATCAGAAAAGGGGCAATTGTTCTGAAAACCTCAGTAGCTAAAGAAATACCAAGTGAGCCAGATTTTATTCCATTGTCAAAATGGTCAACAATCAAGTCGGCGGCAGATATTAAAACCCTGCATAATTCAATCAAACTCGACCCCAACGAATCTCTCACTTATACCAATATTGTAGATAGTGACAATGGTGGAGTAGCCCCCACAAGTCCATACTCAAATTCAGTTTTTCGTTTCATTACCCAAGAAGGTAAAAAAGGAGCATTTGTTATTTCGGGTTTTGGTAGAATTGGTACTTCCGATAAATACTTTGTAACGCTGGATATTAAGATAGAAAAATAAAAAACGGACTCATCAAAATTTGCTAATCACACCAAAAATTCCTGCCAATCGGTGGGAATTTTTTTGTGTAAAAAACTTTATTACGAAAATATTCGTAGATAAATTTGGAACTACGAATATTTTCGTAGTATATTTGTTACGAAATAATTCGTAGTAAATCATGGACATACAAAAACCAACAGAATCAGAGTTAGAAATTTTGCAAATTTTATGGCAAAATGGACCTTCATCAGTGCGTTTTATCAATGAGGAATTAGCCAAACATAGAGACATTGGCTACACAACCACACTGAAATTGATGCAAATTATGTTCGAGAAAAAGTTACTTTCCCGAACCGAAGAAGGTAGGTATCACCTCTACAAAGCCGAAATAGGGGAGGAGGCAACACAAATTAATTTATTAGGAAAATTTGTTGATGCCACCTTTCGTGGTTCGGCAATGAAATTAGTCATGCAAGCATTAGGTAACCACGATTCATCGAAAGAAGAATTGGAAGAAATTAAAAGATTAATTGACTCAAAAATTGGCTCTTAGCGATTGGCTTTTAGCAATTGGCTCTTAGCAGTAGCCTTTGGGCTTATAGCTAATCGCCAAGAGCCAACCGCCTTAAAAAAACTTCAAAAAACATGGAAAATCTCTTGAAACCAGAAATCGTATCTGCATTGGGTTGGACTTTGGTACACTCAATCTGGCAGGGAATTGTTTTAGCCATCTTGTATTTTGTGCTAAGTAAATTCTTGAAATCTGCCCAAACAAAGTACCAAATAGGAGTGGGAGCATTACTCGCTCAATTCGCCCTGGCAGTTGGTACTTTTTATTATGTAGTTGACTTTAACAAGGAAGTGTTTACCAATGGTGTTTCTGAAAATGTTTTACAATATTTCTCGAACATCAAAAACGTCCCGAGCAATCTTAGCATTATTGATTCCACCCAACTTTTTTTGAATACCAATCTATCATTGATTGTTCAGGTTTGGGTGATTGGAGTTTCGATTTTTTTCTTGAAATTAACCTTAGATATTTGGATGGTTAATCGTCTAAAAATCAAAGGCTTACAAGAAGTTGATGCCATAACGAAATCTAAATTCAATAACTTAGTTGAGCGTTTAGGCATAACTCAGGAAATACAAATTTTTGAATCAAATCAGACTCAGTCACCCATCGTTATTGGGAATCTAAAACCCTATATCCTTTTACCGATTGGTTTGCTTTCTGGTCTGACAATCAATGAGTTAGAAGCTATTTTGGCTCATGAGTTGGCACATATCAAACGCTATGATTTTCTGGTAAATATCCTTCAATCAATCATAGAAATTGCCTTCTTTTTTAACCCTGCAATATGGTGGATTTCTTCACAAATTAGAGAAGAAAGAGAACATTGTTGCGATGATTTTTCTGTCTCAATAACAGGCGATAAGATGTTATTGGTCAATGCTTTAGCTCAGGTTGAATCTTTCAGAGTGAATCAGCCATTGGCGATGGCTTTTGGCAAAAAGAAAATGACATTACTGAGTAGAATAAAGCGAATTTTGGGCGTAAACCAACCCCAAAACCAGAGCATAGAAAGTGTAATGATAATGGTTTTGGTCTCGGTTATTTGCGGAGGATTATTGATTTTTAAAAGTGATGAAGTGGCAGCAAAAGCAAATATTATTGCCCAAAAAGTAGAAAGCCTTTATGCAAAAAATGAGGTAATTGGAACGGCAAAAGAGCCTACTAAACCCAAAGAAGTGCTTGAAAATCAACCGCAGTTTCCTGCTTTGAAAATTGATACAACTATCACCGAGATTGAGCAAGATACTCAAGACACTCATTTGTATTTGAGTAATCGTATAACCGACAATGACGGTAAACCGTACAAATATTTTAATTCAAATTCAAAAAGAGGAAGTTTTTGGATTGACCAAAATGGAGAAATTTATGTAAATGGCAAAAAATACAATGCTTCTCCAGAATTATTAGCTAAGATAAAACCATACCTTAAAAAAATGGATGTTCTAAGTGCGGAGATGGATATTTATGGTAAAAAAATGGGCGAGTTTGGAGATGAAATGAATGTTTACGGTACAAAAATGAATGACAAAAATGCCCCTATGGCAGAATTCGGGCGATTGATGGAAGCACAAGGAAAACTTTTGGAGGAAAATATAAAACTTCAGACTAAGTTTTCTCTAAAAGCATCTTTAGCAGAGATAGACAATGATAAAGCTAATCAGGAAGCCAATCGAAAATTAGAAAAAGAGCATGAAAAAAGGGTTGACGCAATTTCAAAAGAAATGGAAAGACTGGGTAAAGAAATGGAGAAAATTGGTAAAGAAATGGAAAACGATGGTAAGCCCATGGAAGCAATTGGTAAAAAAATGGAAGCCGAAGGAGCTAAAATGGAAGTAATCGGGAAGAAGATGGAATTAGTTGCAAAGGATTTAGTGAATTTACTCCCAGCCGATTTAAAAGCAAAAATTAAAGATATAGAAAAGGGGTTCAAAGAGTAGTTTGAGTAGTTTTTAAAGTAAAAAAGCCTTCACACATTGCGTATGAAGGCTTTTTTGTGATCTCGTAGGGACTGCATGATATATTGATAATCAAGTAGTTATCTATTTTGTTACCCTTTCGGTATCAAATAGGTACTAAAATCTAAAAAATCCATAAAATCAAAAAGGGCTAAACGAAATTATCGTTTAGCCCTTTTCCTTGTATTTGGGTTTGTATAGTTTGACACCTTCCAAATAATCAAAATCTTGGGTATTATAAGTATAAAGTTCCATATTCAATGATTTTGCGGTTGAAGCAATTAAACAATCTGGAAGTTTTACTTTCTCTCTCCGATGGGTTAAAATAAAACTTATCGCTATATCACTAATTTCAGCATCAAGTCTAACATGGTTGATTTCTTTGAAAAATTGACGAGTTGCTTTCTCTTCTTTTTTCAACATTCCGTAATATATTTCAAATTTTACAACGGTGCTGATGTAAACATTTTCTATCCCGATTACCTCATAAATTTCTTTTCGGACACTTTCCTTTCCATCCAAAAAACCAATAACTACGCCTGTATCAATTAAGACTTTCTTGTGCCTCTTTGCCATGCTTGTTCACGTATTTGTGTTGCGGTTAATCGTTTCTGAGAATTATCTCGCATTCCAAAAAACTTAGAAATGGACTCTTCTGTACCTGTCCCTTTTTCAATCAAAAATTCTTCTCTGCTTTCAATTTTGGCAGAAGGCAGGCTCTTCAAAAGTTCTTCAATCTTTTTGCGGTCTCGCAAAGGAATTGAGATTGATAAATTTATACGACTCGACATAATTAGTATGTATTTAGTTCAAACAAATATACTGATTATTTCGGAAATACTAATTTCTGATTGTGCCTACTTCAACCGCCCACTCTGATAGTCATAAAACAAATTACTGTCTTTCAACTTCTCTTTCTTGTATTGATTCAGAAACGATTTATTGACAAAATTACCAGTTATTTCTGTTAATGGAATGATAAATAATTCTTCGGGAGCGGTCGCAAGTCCGCCCACACCAATTGCCACAAAAACGCCTATTTCTTTATCTTTAGCGAAGGTTTTGTAGTTCTGCAATTGTTGTTCTGTACACCATTCAACGCCATTTTTGTAATAATCACTTCTGTATTTACACTCAATGGCAAAATCAGTTTCAATGTCTTTCATCTTGAATCTGAGCGTTAAATCTGGGTTTGTGTTGCTCTTGGCATACATTCCATCTACGTATTTATCGCCCGTCCATTCCACAATACTGAAATAGATTTTTGAGAATTTTTGAACGATGTATTTCTCAAAATCATCACCTTTTTGTTTATCTGGAATGGTTTCGGGAATTTCTTTTGTTGGCGTTACAATGTCTTCAGAGATTTTTTCAGAACTTCTGCTCAGAAATACGATTCCTAAAATGGTCATTGATACGCCCACAAATATTAGTACAATGCTTAAAATCATTTTGTTTTTAACGGGTGTCATGGATAAAATAAAAATTTAATGTATTGATTATGAAATACTTATGAATAGTATTTGCTATTCCACTCCCACCAAATCAATTTCTTTCATCAACCGTGCCGTCTCGGTCAGAGCCACGATGATTTTTTGATAGTGCATAATATCCTCATAACTCAGTTCACGCTCTTTGCGGTCTTTGAGCCACTTTTGGGCGGGTTGATAGCCACCGATATAGAAATTCCAAGCCGTCTCAGGGACGTTGTCAAAATACTGAGTTTCGTTGATATAAACTCGCTCGTCTTCGTACTTGATTTTCACTACCACATCATTGCCACTCTCAGGATATTGGGTAATGTATTCTTCCACAACTTCACTCTCTAATAAATGAATTTGACGAATTTTTCCGCCCAATTTTACCAATTGCCAAAACGTTGAAACATCTTTTGGATAGGGAACTCTTGGAAAATCTATCTTCAAAAATTCTTTGTATTTCTCCCGATACGTTGGACTGTGCAGAACGGCATAAATGTAGTCCAAAACATCAATGGGGGCGAATGAGCCTTTGGTTTTCTCTTTTTCATTCGTGAATTTCAAACCTAAACCATCTGCTATTTGCTTGATAATTTCGGGATTTAGATTTGGTTTTCTTTCGGTATTCTCTCCAAAATTTAATTGTGCTTTTTGTTCTGGGTAAAGGTAGAGTGGGAAAACTTGGTTAGCTTCTCTACTCGTTGTGGACATAACACAATCATTGGCAGGTAATTTTGTTATAAAAGTATGTCTGAACCCCTCGATTGCTTGTTGCTTAGAATTAAGTAAACAATAATTTTCTTTGTTTAGAATATGTTGGATTATTTCTTTTCTTGGTCTATCACAAATTGCATTATGAAGAATTGCAAATTGATTATCGAAAGGTCTATAAGATGTTAATGTTAGGCTTTTTTGATAATCATTATCTTTCCTCAAAATATCTCTTTGTTTTCTTAAATTCCAATCATTAGATTCATTTATGTTGTACTTAATCTTTAATTCATGGTCATCAATCGTAATATTTCTAAAATCTTGTATTCTTTCTTTTAGATTTTTTAATTCATAGTCAATAGCAAATTTATCCCTATGAGTTTGAAACCCTAATACATTTGTACCCATCAATTCACTTAAAGCAAAACCTGTATCGTACTCTTTTTGCACATCAATATCTTTACCAACAAAAAAATAATTAGGGGCAATATTAGATAACTCCTTGTATTCAATCGTTTTGAGGGAGTTTTCAATTAAAAAATTATATTTCATCTCACGTTTACCAAACAAATCAAAATGAAAGACTTTACCTAATTCGTTCTCTTTCTTTTTGCCAGTTTTTACAAAAATATTAATAGAAACACCTTGCATAATATCAAAGACATTTACATCTACCGAACCATCGGGGGCAGTTTCTTTTTTCTTACTATTTCCATGTAAGTCAATAGTATAAATCTTATCATAAGTCTTCAATAAATTCCAACGCATCCCTCTAAAAGTTGGGTTATCTAAAAATCCATGCGGATTAATAAATGCTACTACTCCTTCTCCACTTTTTTCAATAAAATGTTGTGCATAACGTAAAAACTTTACGTAGTCATCATTAATCCATTTTGGATTTCTTTCGTTTAATTTTTCTTTTCCTCCTGGTTCTTTTTTATAATCTTCCATGAGTTTCATTATCCATTCGCCTTTATTGGTACTTTCACCGCTATACGGCGGATTGCCAATCACGCACATCACGGGCGTATCACGCTTAATGTGGTTCGCTTCGTTGGCTTCTGAACTTAGCCAATTGGCAAAAAGCGTACTGGTATCGGGGTGGTGTTCTTCCAAACTATTGGTCAGATATACCCTCATACGTTGGTCTCTGGTGGGTTTATAGCCCGTTTCGGTCAGGAGTAAATCCAACTGCAAATGAGCCATTGCGTAGGAAGCCATCAACAACTCAAAACCGTTTAGGCGGGGCAGTAAATGGTTTTCTACGTAATTACTCCACAATCCTTTTTGTCCAGCAAACTTCTTATGAATATGTTTAATAGTCTCCGCCAAAAACGTACCAGTACCCGTTGCAGGGTCAAGAATCTGAACTTTATGAACTTCCTTTTCAAATTCTTTATATTTTTGGGTTTTTTTATCAAAATTATCAGTTTTGACTTTTACGGTAGTTTTGGAAGTATCAGCAAGTCCTTGTGGCAAATGAAATTCTGTTTTCAAGATTTCATCCACCGCCCGCACGATAAAGTTCACCACGGGCTGGGGCGTGTACCAAACCCCACGAG
Organism: Cytophagales bacterium; assembly: GCA_013298865.1. GTDB lineage: Bacteria > Bacteroidota > Bacteroidia > Cytophagales > Spirosomataceae > JAAFJL01. The sequence goes on from JAAFJL010000090.1 coordinate 8,956, forward strand.
CTTTGCGGAGTGCAGGGTCATATTCACTCAGGAAGTTTTCGTAAAAGTGAATAATGGGGTCTTCCATTGCGGTATTCTTGCCATAGTCTTTCAAGATTTCGGCAACGTTACAAGCCAAGAAAATATCCACCAAATCGTCCACAATCCACAACAAACGAACATCAAGGTCAGGTCCCGCAATATAGCCAAATAATTTACGGAGGAACGGGTTAGATTTCGGGATAAGTTCCGCCGCTTCCTGACGGCTAAATGTGGGCAAAGTTGGGTCGTGCAAACGAGCCGCAAACATTCCGTAGGTGATGGTTTGGGCATAAATATCGGCAAAATCTTCAGCAGAAATATCGTGAATCAAGATTTCCTTAAAGGCTTCCATTTGGTCTTTGAGCGTACTGTTAATCTCCTGATTAATGTCAATCGTTAAAGCCTTTTCAATCACGTTTGAAAGCAAACGAGCCTTCCCTGCCATCATCGCTGAGAGTTGCTTAGAACTCCGAATAGCCTGTTTAGTTTTATTGCTACAAAACTTTTTGAGTATGTCGGTAAACTCGTCAAAATTGCCGTTTAGCGGTTCTATAATCCCATTTTGTAGCTGTCCGATAGCAATTTTAGCAACAAATTCACCATCACGGTAGAAGTGAAAGTTTAGATAATCTGTAAAAATTAGATTGTTGAGTCCCTTTTTATATCGGTCAAATTGTTCCTTATTGATTTTATGACCTTCAAGGTCTTTTTCACCAATATCTTTGGCTTCGATATAACCTAAAATTTCACCTTTCAAATCAGTCAGAACATAATCAGGTTTACCACATTTTTCCTTTTTTGAAGGTTCATTTGTGGCAAGAACATTTGGGAATAAATCTTGGATTAAGGTTTCTAAATTCCCTCTAAAAGTATGTTCAGAGGAGATTCCGAGTCTAAATTTTTTGTTGATGTTATCAATATACTGTTGTAGTTGCATTGGATAGCGGTAAAATGGTGGAATATGGTTTATGGGTTCGCAATTTCGTGAAACTTACCCATAAAACAAAAGAAAGAGCATTGTGCCTACAATGCTCTTTCTTTGTGCCTACATTTGGGGGTATTGTTGTGCCTACATGGTATATAGATTGTGCCTACAAATCTTCATCATTTTGATTCAAGCGTTCCGTAAACTGCTGAATAGTTGGTAAGGCTTGCTGAATCAGCGTAGGGAGTTGCGTGTAAGTATATTCACTAACGCCCATCGGTTTATTGGTATCGTGCAAGGCAAAATCTACCACCACATCATTTTTAGTTTTACAAAGCAAAATCCCTATGGATGGTTTATCAGAATTATCTTTCACCAATCGGTCAATGGCGGTTTAGATAGAAATTGAAGATATGTAAACTAAACAGTGTCTATGTATAACTAAACAAAATACATACGTTAAAGAACCAAAATACAATAAAGCCAAGCCTACCTATTTTTGATAGATAAACTTGGCTTGGGGGTTTGCAAAACCTGTTCGGATTATAAATCCAAAAGAGCGGGTTAAACACCATTACACCATTATCTTATAGTCAACTCTCCATTCATAAATTCCACTTTCTTGCCATTTTTATGACTTAAATCCTGTACAGATTTAGTTCCATTAGCGTTTTTAATCAACTTATATCGGTCAAATGGAGTTTTTGTGAATTGCCAATTCGTACCATCAAACCAAATGATTATCAGTGATTTAGCTCCATAAGTTGATGATTTATCCCCAATCTCAAACCAGTATTCAGTTACTGCTTTTTTAGTGAAAATATCTTTTGATAAAGTGATTTCGTTATTTTTATTCAATTTTAGAAATCCATTGCCTACTCCAATAGACCCTATCAAATCTAAAAACGAGTTGGTTTTTAGGTATAAAGATGAATATATATTATCAAACTCATCTTTATTACTTATGAGAACCAATATATTTTTTTCTTGTACAACTATCTCCTGTTTTGATAGTACTGTAAGTTTAACTTGTGAAAAAATCGTGTGATTACACACTAATAAAAAAATAATTCCTACCGTTTTCATGATTATTATTTGTCTTTGTAAACTGAAATAAATGAACTTCTTGCTCCTATAATATTAACTTTCTGCAACTTTGTAAAATCCCATAATGGTAATGGGTTTTCTGTACTCATTGACCTTGGACTATAATAATTTAATGCTCCTTGGGTAATGCCACTGTATCCATTATAAACTTTTATTGCCGCAGACATTGACCTTAAAAATGAGATTTTATTAATCACTGATTCTCCCATCGTTTTTAAAGTATTCCTGTAAAATAGACCATTTGATTTCTCTTCTTCTCCCTTATTTAATGAAGAATATTGCCTTGGCGATGTCACTACATCTTCCATTGTTGAAGCACCTCTGTAATTTTGCAGTAATCGGTTATTCGTTACATCTAAGCCTGCTTCAAGTTCTGTGTAATTACCTTCTCTAAATTCGGCATATCCTATTCTTGCTAAAACGCCTAAATCACTATTCAAAGGTATTTCAGTGTCAATATTTAATTTAGATTCATAAGAACTATTTGTGAGGAAAGCTGTACTGTTGAATACAGAGAGAGTATTTCTAATAAAAAATTTATCAGGAAGATTGTTTTCAACATGATCTACAATTTCACCTTTTTCATTAAAATAATATTCATCTCTTACTGACTCCCAGCTTACCTCATTCCCTTTCTCATCTTCATATCGCTTTGATTCCCAATTATATCTGGATGCCATTCCATCGGGGTCAATAAAAATCTGTGGATTATTATTAGCATAAGTATAAGGTGAAAATCTCCTGCTAATTTCTGAAAGTGGGTCAACCGAAATAAACCTTGGTACTAAATTATCGTATAATCTTGCTCCAAAATCTGTATATCCTGTTTCTGGTAAATTTTCTTTGTCTGTAAATTTAAAATTATCTAATTTGGGAGTATTTCTATAACTCAGGGTTGTTAAATCTTCTCCCCAAACGCCATAAGAATTAGCTTGTGTCACTTTAGCAATACCCAAAGAATCCTTAAAACTTACTCTCAAACTACCTAAGTGGTCTTTGATATTGTACTCGTAAATATTATCAACAACCCGTCCCTCATCATGAGAAAGTTGGTACAAACTGTTGTTCTTATAAATCAAATTACCCACATAATCAGTCATTTGCGTACCAATTGTTTCTTTCAATTTCTTACCACTTGCATCATATTGGTACAAAATATTAACGCCACCCTTTACAATTCGTCTTGGTAATTTCAGATAATTATACTCAATAACGGAAATGCCCTTGTTAGCATCACTAATTAAAGAACCATCTGCCGAATAAGTATAATCAGTTATTCCAGTTGCATCTGTAAAACTTGCCGTTTCAGCAGAATTATCATCAACTTTCTGAATTTTGTTGGAATTGGTTTGATACGTGTAAGCTAAATTATCAATCAAACCGAACGTATTATTTGCCTTTAAACCATTACGACTGAGGGTTTTAATATTTCCATTTACATCATAAGTTACTGAATTCAACCCATAATTCTCATTAGGTTTTCCACCAGTGTAACTTGCCCCCAAAATCCTGTTTGATTTATCATAACTGTATGTGTATGAACGAGTTAAATTATCAATTGAGCTAACCCAAGTTTGAGATTGGATATTTCCATCGTAGTAATTTCCACTTTCTTCATAGCCCAATTTCATAGAAAACAACTTACCATTAGCAATACTTGGATTATTATTAGCATCCAAATTTATGCCCCGTAAAGCTCCCCGAATATGATATTTAAAATCAACAGTTTGTAAAGCCCCAGTACTACTATTAGCGGCTAAAGTCCCCATTTGCAAAACCCCAAAATTCTGTAAAATTCCTTGATTAAACAGCGTACCTGCTTGCATAGTTTGCCCGTTCGGAATCGTGACCGTATGTCCTGTATTAATCGTAACTTTATCAGCAAGAGTGGGTAAACTTCCACCTTGCCAAGTAGTGTTATTCGTCCATAAACCAGTCTGAGAGCTTCCAATGGCATCTGTTGGGCTAAATGCTTTTTGTTTCAAACGTCCAACATTATCATAAACGTACTTGGCTATTGTTTTCTGAGAGCCATTCAAACTATGCCTGAATTTAGTTTTCCTACCAAAATGGTCGTAATCAAATTCACTGATTTCTACAATGTCAGTAGCACCCGTTTTTCTGTGGGTCGTTCGCATTTTCAAGACCTCTCCATTGAAACGATAGTTGTACTCCATTCGGTCAATTCCTCCCAAATGATTTTGGGCAAAAGTCTGCACACCACGCCCTTTGTAATCGTAATAATTTACCGCTTTGTACCAGTCTCCAGTTTCTAAATTTCTCACCAAACCGCCCGTCATCATCCCCTTCACATTCGCATATTGCAGATGGTAGGCGTTAGTAGCTTTGAAATTATAAGTAGTGTCTGAATTCCAAAGCAAATCATCAAAATAGGAAACGGTTTTCATATTTCCGTCTTCTGGTTTATAATCAAAAGGAAATGAGCGGTTGGTATAGCCCAGAAGGGTTGTACCTCTTTCTTCTGAGATTAAATTTACGGGGTGTCCATCAAAAGCAGTTTGTAATGTTGTTCTGCTGGTTGCTCCAATATCATTGATTAATCCCGTCTGAATCGGGCGATTGAAGACATCATAACGGGTAAATTTGTAAAAATTATCCACCAAATCTTTGTCATCATTTTCTAAAACCACACGATTTAGTTTATCGTAAACCATTCGAGAAAATCCAGCCCCAGGCACGTGTTTTTCTATCAAACGCCCTTTTGAGTCATAAAAATATCCAAAACAGCCCTCCAGAAACACCGAAGACCCCAACGTAAAACTGGTAGCATTGGCATATACTTTCGGCTGAACAACAAAAGAAAGTTGCCCGTTTTGTTTAATGATTTGAATCTTGATAGAATTAATGCTACTACCCAAAAGAATATATGTGGAAAGAAACTGGAGTATTTAAAAAATAGAAAAGCAGATAAACTAAATCCATAAGTACAAATCAGAAAATATAATACTCCATAAATAGTCAAATTAGTACCTATTTTGAACTTCATAAACAATATAACTATAAGGTAAATTCTACATAGATTAACTCCAATCACGTATATTAAGTACTTAAAGGAGTCACTATCAGCCCCTTTATCATTCCAGTGTTTCAACATATCAAGTTCAAAACTAAATGTATATTCACCAAAAGTAGGTTGGTCAATATATATGAGAAAACTGGTAATTAGCATTCCTATGATGCTAAATTTCACTAATAAGTCTTTTTGTGTCATGATTTAAGGAGGTTTCATATTAAAATATGACAAAGCCAAGCCTACCTATTTTTGATAGATAAACTTGGCTTTACTTTTCATTATGCGTCAGAGACGCAAAGCCTTAGCCCACCCCAAATCTGAATTTGGGGCAAGCAGGGGGAATATTTTATTTAAGTTTGTAAAAACTCAAACTTTTTAATCCAAAAAAACAAAAACCATTGATAATCAACCTCTCTTCTTAATTTAGTCTCTTTGATGTATAGATACTCAACTTGTTTTAAAGTATAAAATTTAAGTATGTTATATCCATCATATTTAACCATCCAAGTACTGTATATTACATTATATTTTTTCCGTAAAGAGTCATTGAGATTAAAGTCTGTTTTATTTGGGAAATAGATAAATTTTACATTCAATTTTTTCTTTAATCGACTATTTTCTTTCTTCAAATCATGGCTGACATAATTGGGCGGATATACATCACAGTCAATATCATAGAAATTTTGTACATAAGCACTATCGCTTTTGTGGTGCATATTGAAATAATCTGGTAAAAGCTCTTTAGAAAGTTGTCTCTCACTAAAAAGGTGATACGTAGTAGTTTGAATAATTACTAACATAAGGGCTGCGAATAGAATTTTTTTCTTCATTATTTTTAATTTTTTGCAAAAACTTAGTTGATAATAAAATAATTGTCTGTTTTTAAATAACTCATTGTAGCATTACCTAAATTTCATTGCTAATGAGTTTCAAAATCAATAATCAAAAAATTATGAGTTTTTGATTATTGATTACTTAGGAACGAAAAACCAGTGACATACAATATTTATGTCATTATTTTACCGTTTCTTAATTCTGTTAAATTATTATATTCGTATCGAGTTTATTAGTCTGGGATACCAAATATCTGGTCTTTCCAACTCACTTGTCTTTGCATATTATAATTTATCCCATTTCTTGTTTGATAAAAATATATGACAGGTAGATTTGAGTAAATCATTCCAAAATGTGTTTGTTGATTGAATTGTGTTTGTTGATTGATTCTTCCCGATTGATAATTATTATAGATTGCTTCTATTTGAGAAATTTTTAAACTATTTCCACGGTCACTTGAGCCATACATTAAATTGTCATGATCATTTCTACTGTAAGTATTAACGCCTTGAGTTATGATAGAATTAAATGCTCCTGGATGATAAAGTCCTCCTGTATGTCCAAATTCGTGTGGGATAGTTCTCTTATTGTTGCCTTTAATTACATCTATTGCTGTCCTATGCGGTATAATTACTTTTAATCCACCAATATCAGCCATTCCTCTTGTACCTTTCCCTTCGTCACCAGCTAATTTATCATATTGCTCATTACTTTCAACTAAAAATAAATGATCTGTATTTTTGACCTTATCAAGCGATGATACAGCCTCTAAATTTACAACTGTATTAACCCCAATATCTCCTTCTACGTTATCTGTACTAAATATTGATTGTATCTGTTCTTTAATCAATTTTATTAACCCTGACATATCTAAATTTTGTCCACTCTGATTGTATATTTTTGCATTTATTGTAATATTATAGGTTATTTTTCCATCTTTTTCTACTTTATCTATTGTCCAATCTTCTCCATTTGGATCCATAAAGTTAATTGGATTATCAGCAGAGTAGCTGTAGTTTGATAAAGGGTAAAACTTCTCGCTTTTGATATCCTGTTGCCAAAACCTCGGCACAGTTGCATCATAAACTCTTGAATGGGCATCAAATACATTGATTCCAAAATCGTTTTCCTTTTCATAAGTTGAATATGAGAAATTATTTTTTGTAGGTCTGGAATAATTAATACCCTCCAAACTTTCTCCAAATACTCCACTATTTTCATATTGCACCACCTTCGCTATCCCCACCGAATCTTTAAATGCTACCCTCAAATTCCCCAAATGGTCGGTGATATTATACTCAAAAGTAGTACCTACAATCCGCCCTTCATCGTGTGAAGTTTGGTATAAATTACTATTCTCATAAATTTCATCTTCCTCATAATCAGTTACTTGCCCTGTTGATAATGTCTTTCTTAACTTCGTTCCATTGGCATCATAATCATACTTTATCCAACGTCCGCCAGTCAATGTTATTTGCTCTGGTAGCTTTAAATAATTGTAGTCAATCTGAGTGATTTCCTTGTTACTGTCCTTCTTCAAACTACCATCAGCCCAGTAATCATAATCATTGCCTGAGACATCCTTAAAACTCGCTGTTTCACTCGAAGCATCATCTACTTTCAAGATTTTGTTGGAATTTGCATTGTAAGTGTAATTCAAATTATCAATCAAACCAAAGGTATTATTTGATTTTAGACCGTTCCTGCTCAAACTCAAAATATTCCCATTTCCATCATAATCCACATTATTCAAACTGTAATTTTCTCCTGCTTGCGTACTGGTATAAGTTGCTGATTTTAAACGAGATGCACCGTCATACAAAAAATCGAAGCTCCTTTGCTTACCATCAATATTACTTTTCCAGTATTGTTTTTTGATATTTCCATCGAATAGTCCCGTTGTACCCTCCTCATAATCAAGCCGATAGCTAAAAATACTATTGGTTAAATTACCCGAAACATCCAAATTTATACCCTTTAAACCTCCCCGAATATGATATTTATAATTTAGAGTTTGTAAAGTCGCAGTAGTATTTGGAACTAAACTCCCCAAAGATAAAGTACCAAAATTCTGTAAAATTCCTTTATCAAAAAGTGTCCCAGCCGTAACTGTCTGACCGTTTTGAATTGTTATCATATGTCCTTGATTTATAGTTACTTGATCTGATAACGTTGGAACATTTGACCCCTGCCAAGTAGTAGAATTTACCCATAAACCAGTCTGAGAACTTCCTATAGAAATGCTTGGACTGTACTGTTTTCTGGACATTCTACCTGTGGCATCATAGGAATACGAGGCAATCGTTTTTTCAAGACCATTCAACGAATACTTAAAGATTTTCTTGCGTCCAAAATGGTCATATTGATAACTCATTATCTTAGTCGAAAGTACCACATTTGAACTATTGGTTTTGATGTAACGAGTCTTCAATAATTCTCCATTGAAACTATATTGATTATCTTTTCTAACTAAATTTCCTCTATTCGTCAAATGAAAATTTTGAATTATACGCCCTTTATAATCATAGTAAAAAACCATTTTTTGCCAAGTATTTGTTCTCAAATTTCTACTCAATTTCCCTGAAATCATCCCTTTTGCATTTGTTTGTTGAGTATGAAAAGCATCTGAATTTTTGAAATTATAATTTATATCTATCTGCCATGAATAATTATCGTAATACATCACTTCTTTAACATTTGCATCCTGTGGCGTATAACTACTTGGAAATGAAACATTTGTATAACCTAAAAGTCCAGTTCCTCTTTCTTCTGAAATTGGACCACTATGATTATCAAAATCCGCTTGTAATTGCGTCCTTGAAAAATTACCGATATTATTAATCAAACCCGTCTGGATTGGACGAGAGTTTGAATCGTATTTTGTAAACTTGTAAAAATTAGTACTCGACACTGCATCTTTATCATCATTTTCAAGTACTACTCTGTTAATTTTATCATACACATATCTCGCCCAACCAGCTCCAGGGATATGCTTCTCCGCCAAAAGTCCCCGATTTGTATAACGGTAGCCGTACATTCCTTCCAAAAACAAGTTATCATTCTCAGTAAAACTCGTCACCTGTCCAACGCCCGTACCAAATTTATTACTGGCTTCGGGCGGAATTACGAAACGAAGAAAACTGTTTTGGTCATAGACATAATTTGTAACGGCATAGACAAATCCCGCCTGTAATTGCTGAAATTTAGCAATAATTTTTCCCTCTTTGTCCTTGATTTCAAAGGTAGAAAAACCTCGCTCACCGATAACCTCAGTACTATACAAAGACCCAGCGGGGTATGTACCACTGGCATCAACTGAACCATTTGCTTGAATCACAAAGTTTCTGATTTCTGTACCAGCTACCTTATATTGATAGCTAATCATTTTATTAGCCGTCGCCCAAGCCTGCCCAACACCCTGCACTTGGAAGAGACGGTTGAGGGGTGAATTATCGAACAAAATATTCTCAGAATAGGGGCGAGTATCACCGTCAAAAGAAGCAGGTAAACTTGCCAAAGCACCGTTTCCAGCATTTGGGTAGGGAATATAAGTTTTTGCTACTCGTCCGTAGCCATCGTAAGTGGTGGCGTTGCTCACGATGTCGTTTGTGCCGTCTGCCCCTGCTTGTTGAGCCACTATTTGGAGCTGTCGCCCCAATCCGTCCACATACGAGAGCGTAGTTTGCACATTCTGGTAGCCCGTCAGGAGTGTCGTGCTTGCAGTACGAGGCATCATTTCTTTTACGTAATTGTTACTGCTAAGACTTGTTGCAACTTGATACTGATAGCCTTTCAAGATAAAACCTAAATGGTCAAAAACTTTTTCCAAACGATTCAAACCATCATAAGCAAAACTCGTTTTGATTTGGGCAGGATTTACCTGAGCTGACAAACCAATCATGGGCTGATAAAAATAATGCGAAATATGAGCATTCGGGAAGGTCATTCGTAACGTATTAGCCGTATTTTTTATCACGGTCGTGTCACTTACTGCTAACAAAGTCGAAGGATTAGCAGCTACGCCATTCATCATATACACCACAGGATATTGCCCCTTGTAGCCCCACATAAACGAGTGGGTAATGCCGTTAATTTCCCTAAAACTCGTTAGGTTTCCGTAGCTATCATAACTCAATTGTTGGGTTTCAGTAGCAGAAACGGTGCTTCCACCAATAAAATTTCGTTGTTTACTTGGTAGTAAGATTCCACCAAAATAATTATAAAAATTCTGTGCTTTACTGATAGAATTGCCTGCTCTGAAAGTCTCCGTTTGTAGTAATTCTGCCTGTCTTCCTGCGGTTCTCAGAGCCAAAGCCGAGGGTGCTAAATCTCCAGCGTTAATATCATGCGGATATTGCAACTGAGTCACTAAAGTTTCGCCCTTGCTGGAAGTCGTAGAAATCTGAGTCGCTTGCAAGTGAGTATCGTTGCCGTAAACATAATCAGTAGTGCTTTCGATACTGCTCAGAGTATTGCTCACGATAAACTGCTCTCTGTTGATACTTTGCTGATTGAACTGAAACCCTGAAACCGAAGGATAAGAACGAAAATTATAAATGTTAGGGTCGCTACCAGACGGAGCAATTTCGGTATTATGGATAAATTTCCCAGCCTTCAAACCCGTAAATTTTTGGTAATTCAGACTGGTTTTTAGGGTATAATCATTCTGGTCGTGCTTCACCCAATCGCCCGCTTGGTCATAAACTTTGTTTTGGGTAACAACACCCCTCAGCCAATCATAAGCCACCGTAACATAAGGATAATTGGTAGAATTAATGTCTGGACTGTCCAATTCGTCAGGGCTTTTATAGTCAAAAACGGTTTTACCTTTATAGATTTTTTGGTTCAAAGCATTCAAAGCTACCTCTTTCACAATCACGGTTTTATAGCCCACATAATGCCCCAGCGTAGTAGAAAGTGGCAATTGACTGGCAGAATTCAAGTACAAAGCACTCGCATTGATGTTCGTGAGGGTGTAATAATCGACAGGATAATAATACTTTCCATTCGTCACAATTCGCCCACTCGAATTATTCGGGTCAGCAAAAGGCGTATAGCTATATTCCTTTATCAAACATTGCGAAGGAATACTACTTGGACAATCTTTCACTTCCTTAATTCTGACACCACCCGAAGTACGAGTCACATAATTAGCAGGGGTAACGGCAATTCCTTCCAAATCTATTCTGGCAAAACTGGCGTTGGCAATAGTAGTGCTTTCACCACATATTTCAGCAAATAATTTGGTAAGTACCAGGGGCTAAAACCACGTATTTTGAACCAGTTTTTGGCGGAGGATTTTGGCTATTAATCCCCGTGTATGTTTCAGAAAAAACGGATACATTGCTACTATTAAAAATTTTCACGGAAGCATCCGTAATGCCTTGCCCTTGCGAATAAATGGTCATATTGTAATTCACTTTCATGCAAGAAAATGCTCCATCAGCCACTGTAATATAGGTAGATTGGTTGCTACAAGCAGAAGGAATAGCCTTGTAAGCCGTGGCAATATTGACATAGTTACCCGAACAAGGGTTAAATTCCTCATTAACATTGGAATAATAACTATTGGCTTCGTAAACAAATTCGGTACTGCCTTTGGTGGGATAAGTGATTTTTCTGAGTTGCCCAATCAGAGCCGAATTAAAATCAGGGTTTCGATTGGTAGCCGTAACATAATAGAAACTATTGGCTAAATTGGAAGTACTTGTTTTGAGTTCTTCGAGGCTTAATGTTTTGGCTAAAACACGTAAGCTATCTACATATTTGTCAAATTCCTTTGATGTTAGCGTGTCTATTTGGTTCGCAGAATTCTGGATAACTACCAGATAATCAGGTAGTAAAGTATTAGAAGTGTTGTTGTTGTAATAACCCCAATTGTCTTCACGGGTAATTACGTTACTGCCACCCGTAGGCAAAGCAGGAATATTCGCTTCAGAATAGTACTCGAACCGATGTGGCTCATTTGCCGTTGTACCACCCTTACCATATTCAGTTACTGAGCGTAGTAATAGGCGATTCGTGATATTGGCATCGTAATCAAACCCAAATTTCCGAACGATATTTCCAGCACCATCTTTCAAAACTACCTCTTTTAAACTTTTTGGTTTTGTGCCACTTGCAGAGAAAGACCAGTCGGTACGGTTGGCAGTATTTTCCACAAATTCAACTTTTCCCCAATCCCCATTATTGATGAGAATTTCTTGTAAAACGGTCTCTGTTGTAGTGCTTTGACTTACTACCGAATGAGGATTAAAATCCAAGCCACCCCCACCAACTGGAACAGTTAAAAATAAATACCGATATTCAGATTGAGCGTGTGGGAGGTCAATCGTTCTTTGTATGTAATTGAAAGTCAGAGAATTACCATTGGGCGTAAGAATTTCAGTAAGATACCAAGTGTTGACAATATTCTTTCCAAATTGGTAATCATCATCATCCAGAATAGCTCCTTCTCTTTTATCAAAAGTATATTTTACGCCTTTGGGGTCGGTGAAAACAAACTTTTCGATAATGCCCTGCGTATTGGCAGCATTGAATAATTGCCCCGTAGTATTGTAGTTAAAAGTAGCCGCTAACGACATAGCCTGCCGAGGAATAAAGACAGCATTTTTTACGGTGCTACCTGTTTGGGTTTCGTCAAAAATAAACTTACCACCAAAACCTCCAAAGCTGAAATTGAAGAAATCGGGTTCACCATCAAAATCTGTTTGTCCGACGTTAAGTTTAAACTGGTCTTCGGTTAGTGAATTATAAGACGACGAAGGGCTATAACTTCCATTGATGATAGATTGAACCGTACTTGCCGTAGGTTGCAATCCATTATAGCCATGTTTTTGTTCATCTGGCACAGAGCGAACTTGGCGATTTATCACGCCCGTTCCCGAAAGCGACCAACCTATACCCACAGACGAAGGTGTTTCGTGTACTTTCAGCCCCGAACTGGCATAATTGAGCGAAATCGGAAAAGAAAAATCATTAAATTTGATGTTGAAAAGATTGACCGTTGGATTGATTTGACCCGTGTAAAGTGAGACATCAATATCTCCATATTTGCCCAAAGCCCCTGCATTTGGCGACTGTGGAATTAACGGGTGTTGTTTGGTTTGGGCAAATAGAACAGTGCTTTCCAATAGGAGAGCAAGTGTAACGTAGAGGGTTTTCATGACGGTTTACTTGGTTTGTTAAAAAATTTGGTTTGGAACTGTGACAGGGTAAAATGATGGTGAATACCACATAAATTTAAAACTACAAAGAAGGGCTAAACGTCAAATAATTATTTTGGTCTAAAAAATAGTTATTTACAGTAAAGTGGCACAATGATAAATGAAGAAATTTGCTTTTGCAAAAATTAGAAAGAAAAACTTATTTAACGGTAAGATTTTATTGAGAATTTTATCAAAAAAATATTCATAGAGGACAGTGTGAAGACCTAATATTACTTCATGAGATTACTTCAAGTGATTTTTTTGGGATTAGGTTTTCATTTTTGAATGAAATTTTAGTCCACCAAGTTAGCAAAAAATTGGTTGCTCCTCACTTTTTGATGTACTCTAACAGCTAAGATATGAGCTTTAAACCTCTACTTTTCATCTAACCGTAAAGTAGAACTTCAATAAATGCGAAAAGTTAACAATATCTTATCATAAAACAAAAGAAAGAACATTGTGCCTACAATGTTCTTTCTTTGTGCCTACAATTGGGGGTAATGTTGTGCCTACATGGTATAACGATTGTGCCTACAAATCTTCATCATCCTGATTTAGTCGTTCTGTGAATTGCTGAATAGTTGGTAAGGCTTGCTGAATTATTGTTGGGAGTTGTGTGTAAGTATATTCGCTAACGCCCATTGGTTTATTGGTATCGTGTAAGGCAAAATCCACCACTATATCATTTTTAGTTTTACAAAGCAAAATTCCGATGGAGGGTTTATCAGAACTGTCTTTTACTAATCGGTCAATGGCAGTTAGATAGAAATTTAGCTTGCCTACGTATTCGGGTTTAAACTTGGTTACTTTCAGCTCAATCACGATATAACATTTGAGTTTGGTATGATAAAAAAGTAGGTCAGTTTTGAAAATTTCACCGCCCACATTTATTTCAAATTGTCTGCCCATGTAAGCAAAACCTTTGCCCAATTCAAGAAGAAACTTTGTGATATTATCAATCAATTTTTGTTCAAGTTCCAATTCTTTCACCTTACCAGAGAAAGAGATAAACTCAAAATTATAGGTGTCTTTCAAAAGAGCCTGAGCTAAATCGCTATCAATTTCTGGTAAAGTAGTTTTGAAATTGGTAACGGCTTTTCCTTGTCTTGCGTATAGATTTGTTTCTATTTGCATTTCAAGAACGGCTCTACTCCAATTGTTTTCAATGGTTTGTTGGATGTAAAATAGAGCTTCTTTTTGGTCTTTTATTTTTTTCAGTATCAGTACGTGATGCCCCCAAGGAATATTAAACAAGTTGGTTTCTAAAAAGCCAACTACTTGTTCACTTTTTGTAACTAATTGATTTTCAGTATTTTCCAATTTGGGAACAACTTGTTCCCAAATTAAACTTGATTCATTATAGAATAAATAAAAGGTTCTACATATCCTTAAATTGTAGGCAGAAAATCCACCCACATCTGGAAAATCTGCTTTCAAATCCTTACTCAATTGGTCAATAAAACCACTTCCCCATTGAGCATATTCTTGCTTTTCTACGATTTGTTTACCCAAATCCCAATATAGACGGATTAGCTCACTATTGACTGCCAAAGCCGCTTTTATTTGGCTTCGTTTGATGTTGGCTTTTAGTTTAATAAGCCAATTTTTGTAATCTGAATTAGTTGATAAGGACATTGTGAGATTTTTTTGTTTTGCAATTTCGGGAAACTTAATAACAAAAGAAAGAGCGTTGTGCCTACAATACTCTTTCTTTGTGCCTACAATTGGGGGTAATGTTGTGCCTACAAATCCTCACTAACTGCACAAATATATAACCGTTTTTTCTTACGGTTTACGTAGCGAGTCGCATAATGATAAAGGGCATTTCCACGACGTTCAACTTTTATAGATAGAGCGATTTAAGTTTTATAAAATCCAACTTTAGGATGTTTACAAAAACTTATTATTTTCTCTTTCTGTGTTTTAAGGATTTCAAAAGCTGTTTCCAACTTTTGATTTAATTCGGTC
>JAAFJL010000091.1 GCA_013298865.1 Cytophagales bacterium
AAGAGTTTTCCCTAACCCAATTGTTACTGAGATTTTGCCAATTGCGGATTTCTCAGTTGCAGAAGATTACCACCAAAATTATTTTAATGACAATGGTTATCAGGGATATTGTCAGGTTGTAATCAAGCCAAAATTAGAGAAATTCGAGAAGGCTTTCAAAGATAAATTGAAGAAAGGAATGTGATTGGGAAATCCCATAGGGATTTAATATTGGTAGAAAAATTACAGCAATTTTCCGTTTTCATGCCGTAGGTATGGCACTGTGTCATACCTACGGCATGAAAATTAGATGTCCCAGCTATCTTACCAATATCCAATCCCGATGGGATTTTTGTAACCCATAAAATAATCATGGATATCGAAATCATTAAAAAATATCAACAAGAAATCAGAGATGTATCTTCTCTGGAGGAAAAACAATATATTGCTTCTCAATTACACTCTTACATTGCGAAACTACCAATACACGAGCAGGAAGAATATAAAACAAATGTTTCAAAGTCCATAGAGCGTAAATTTGAAGTTATGGATAAACTCATAGCCACATACGAAGCTATCAAAAAAGATGATTTATCTTTGGTATAGCTTTATACTCAGACATATTTTAGGAGTCTCTATTGATTTTAATTATATGATCTTCTAAAACCCTCAGCCCCTCATAGATTTCTCTTTTTTTTTGATTAATTTGGAAAGAATACCAAACAACTTTCTAAATAAATCAAAAACCTATGCTTCGTTACTTTCTCATTATCAGTTACTTACTGATACTCTCTCCCATTTTTGCTCAGCAAGACCCCAAACGCTTGTACCTTGCCAATGACACTCACGTTGACTTAATGTACAATGCTGATGAAGAAAAATGGGCAAAACTCATCCTTGAAATGGCAGATTTTTACTTGGGACTCGGCGAGGGTTCAATCAAGGAAGAATCCGCCAGACAAAGCAAGTGGAACTATGATTGTTCTTATTGGCTTTGGGTTTTGGAACATCGTACTTCACCAGAATATTTCGCTCGGATTATTGCTCAAATCAAAAATCAGCAAGCCAGTGTTCCCTATAATTTTACCCTTCCAATTTACGGGGCTTCAACGCCAGAAAGTATCCTCAGAAGTTACTATTACAGTGGCTACCTCGAACGCAAGTATGGGATAGATGTGGACATAGCCGTTTGTCAGGAAAATGCCACCGTACCGCTCGGATTAGCCTCTTTATGGGCTGGTTCTGGGGCTTTGTATAGCTGGAAAGGAGTTTGTAATTGTGCCACAAAAAGCCCAACAAAAGGCGTTCGGCAACACGAAATTTACCGTTACAAAGGACTTGATAGTACAGGTGTTTTGATGAAATGGTACTCGAATTTTGGCTGGAATGCGGAACTTGGAGGTTATGCAGAAATGCTTGAACCAACCATTGCTGTCATCCAAATGGACACCATGAGTGGTACAAAAAGGTATCCTTATCGAGTGGCAGGGGCATTCGGGCGGGGCTGGGACAATATGGTCAATTATGCTTATGATGTGCAATGGGGCATTGGGCATCGTACTCGTCCAGGGACGAAGGTTTTTGTGTCGAATCAGTTGGATTTTTTCAGAGATTTCGAGAAAACTTATGGCAACCAATTACCCTCAGAATCAGTGGCTTATGGCAACGAATGGGATTTATTACCTGCTACTCTAATGAATGTTTCGGGGGGGATTCGGCGGTCTATGGAAAAACTGCGTGCAGCCGAAGCGATGGCTTCTATTGTAGTTAGCACCAATCCCAAAGCTTTTGATAATCTGAAAGCCCAGAAACAAGATTTTCTCTATGGACTAAGCGTAATTTCTGCCCACGGTTGGACAATTGATGGACCAATCGGAAAAACTCATTTTACAGGTTGGGCAAGAAAACAAGAGAGAAATATTGCACTTTATGTAGATGCACTTTATGACCAATCCGCTAAAATTCTTTCTGAAAAAATCATAACTGTTAATGGAGCAAAACGATTTTTTGCTTTTAATACCCTCAATTGGGAACGTACCGATTTTGCGGATTATGAGTATGATGGTTCAGAGAATATTTCGGTAAAAGATATTGCTACAAATCGGGTTGTGGCATCTCAGTTTATTTTGAAAAATAATAAAAAATACTTGAGAATTTTGGCTGAAAAAATTCCTTCTATGGGCTACAAAGTATTTGAAATTCAGAATGTTAGCTCGAAGACGAATACTTCAAAAGTAAAAATTACTGGGCAAACTATCGAAACTCCTTTTCATAAAATTAGCGTTACGAAAGCAGGTGTAATTAAGTCCTTGATTGATAAAATTACTGGTAAAAACGTAGCTAAAAACTTGAATGATTTAGGCAATAAAGACACAGAAGAAAGCACTGCAAAGATGATTATCGAAAACGTTGGAGCAGTTTCTACCACTATTAAATTTGAGTCTGATAAGCCAATCAAGCATATTTCAAGAATCACAGTTTTTAGTAATATTCCGAGAATTGACATTGAAAATGAAGTACACCAAAATTTTAGCGAGCCAGTCTATCAAACATTCAATTTCAACTTAGAAAATGCAAACGTTTGGCACGAGGAAATTGGTGCGGTCATCAAAGCCAAAAAGGTTTCTGAAGGCGGTCATTACTCGGACTATAATGCTCGGTACGACCATCAGTCTCTCAACCATTTTGCAGATATTAGCAATGCACAATCTGGTGTAACACTCTCTGTATCAGATTGTTTGTTTATGAAATTAGGAAATAGTACTCCAGAAAAGTTAGATTCTCAGTCATCCACCATCAATGTAATGATTGGCGGGCAGGTGGACAAAAACTTTAATCTCGGAGTGAATAATCAGGGAGGAGATTCCTTGTTTTACCAACATTACTCACTACAAACACACGGAGCAAATTTTGACCAAACCAAGGCAATGCAGTTTTCGATGGAACATCAAAATTCATTAGTCACGAAAAGTATTATTGGGGGTAATGAATTGAATGAGAAGCAATATTCATTTCTGAAAACCACAGACCCATCACTCATTGTATGGTCATTGAAACCCGCCGAAGATTTAGGAGTAGCACTACGGTTTTGGAACATGGCAAATCGTTCAACAGAAAGTGATTTTATGTTTGAAAAACCCCTCCGAACTGCCACAGAATCTACCCATGTAGAAACAGACATTACAAAGGCAAATTTTCAAGCTAACCGTCTGACAATCAAAGCAAAGCAACAACAAATGAAGACATATAGAGTGGAGTTTTAGGGGGAAGATTTTCCACAAAAAAAGAGTCGTAACTTTCGCTACGACTCTTTTTTTTATTCGAGAATCAGTTAAATTACTTAACTTCAACTTCTGCTCCAGCTTCTTCCAAAGATTTCTTCAAACCTTCAGCTTCGTCCTTAGATACACCTTCTTTAACTGGTTTTGGTGCAGCGTCAACTAATTCTTTAGCTTCTTTCAAGCCAAGACCTGTCAAGTCTTTCACCAATTTAACTACTGCCAATTTGCTTGGACCAGCAGCTTTCAAAATAACGTCAAATGCTGTTTTCTCAGCAGGAGCTTCAGCAGCGTCACCACCACCAGCGTTACCAGCAACCATTACTGGTGCAGCAGCAGCAGGCTCAATGCCATACTCATCTTTCAAGATAGCTGCTAATTCATTAACTTCTTTAACTGTCAAATTTACTAATTGTTCAGCGAATGCCTTCAAATCTGCCATTGTATTAAGATTTTTATTGTTTACGATTTTGATTTATTTAATAACTTGTTCAAAAACTCGTTATCAATATTCAATTCAAAAATTGTTAATTGATAACTGTTAATTGATAATTGTAATTATCCTTCTTTTTCTGAAAGAGTTTTCAAGATACCAGCTAACGTATTGCCACCACTTTGTAGAGCAGAAATAACGTTTTTCGCAGGTGATTGCAACAATCCGATGATTTCACCCACCATTTCTTGCTTAGTCTTGATGTTTTCAAGAAGCACTAACTGATCTTCACCGATGAACAAGCCACCGTCGATAGAAGCACCTTTGAAAGTAATTTTGTCTTTTCCAGCTTCTTTCTTGAAGTCTTTAATCAATTTAGCAGGCAATTTTGGATTCTCTGGTGAGAAAATAATTCCTGATAAACCTTTCAAAACTGTCTCGTTGAAAGCCGAGTAATCTATACCTGTTGTCTCTAAAGCCTTAGCGATGAGTGTGTTTTTTACGACACGGTACTCAACACCACGCTGAAAGCACATTCTTCTGAAGTTGTTGATTTGTTCAACATTCATACTGCCTGTGTTCGTGATATAGAAAAATGGAGTTACTGCGAACTTTTCACTTAACTCTTGGATGATAGCACCTTTTTCTTCTTTTGTCATGATTACAAACCGTTTACTGTTGACTTGTCAATTTGAACTCCTGGAGACATCGTAGAAGACAAATTGATTGTCTTTACGTACGTTCCTTTTGATGATGAAGGCTTCAATTTCAACAATGTATTAATCAATTCTTGAGCATTTTCTGCTAATTTTTCAGGCGTGAAAGATACCTTACCAATTGATGTATGAATGATACCTGTTTTATCAACTTTGAAATCAATCTTACCAGCTTTTACTTCCGTAACTGCTTGTCCGACATTCAAAGTAACAGTACCAGACTTTGGATTTGGCATCAAACCACGTGGTCCTAATACACGACCTAATCTACCCAACTTTGCCATTACTGTTGGCATAGTGATGATTACGTCAACGTCTGTCCAGCCTTTTTCAATTTTTTGGATATATTCATCCAAACCTACAAAATCAGCACCTGCCGCTTTTGCTTCTTCCTCTTTGTCAGGTGAACAGAGTACTAAAACTCTTACGTCCTTTCCTGTACCATGAGGCAAAGCAACTACGCCACGAACCATTTGGTCGGCTTTACGTGGATCAACGCCCAAACGGACATCAATATCCACTGAGGAATCAAATTTCGTGTAAGAAATTTCCTTCAAAATTTCAGCCGCTTTAGTAAGTGAATACACCTGCGTCTTATCGTATTTTGAAGCTGCCTCTTTTTGTTTCTTTGTTAACTTAGCCATTATTTCTAATTTGAAAATTTGAAAATGTGCTAATTTGAATTTGAAATCGTAATAAGATTTTCAAATCTTCAAATTAAAACGGTTTTTCTCCTGATACCGTCAAACCCATTGAGCGGGCTGTACCTGCTACCATACTCATTGCGGCTTCAATTGTGAAACAGTTCAAGTCTGGCATTTTGATTTCAGCAATTCCACGAACTTGATCCCAAGTTACTGAACCTACTTTCTTCAAATTTGGCTGAGCCGAACCTAATTTCACTTTTGCTGCTTCCAACAATAATATTGGTGCTGGCGGGGTCTTTACTACGAAGTCAAATGTTTTGTCAGCATAATATGTAATCAATACTGGCAAGATTTGACCCATTTTGTCTTGTGTTCTGGCATTGAATTGCTTACAGAACTCCATGATATTCAAACCCTTAGAACCAAGAGCTGGACCAATTGGCGGCGATGGATTCGCCTGACCACCCTTGCATTGCAATTTAACGTAGCCAGTTATTTGTTTTGCCATTGTCTTTTGTAGCGTTAATTGTTGAATTTGATAATTATCAAGTAAATCAGGTGGAAGCCCTCAATTACTTGATAAAATCAGTTCCGTTTTTGAAGAAATTTGTAACGAAATCTCCTGATTATCAATGATTTGACTGTAATAAATCACAGAAAAATTTCCTGATTCTCTGAAACGGACTGCAAAATTACGGCTTTGCTCTTGAATTTCAAATAGTTATGTTGAAAATATTTGTGAGTTGGTATAATAAAGTTAAAACCTCTTGAATTATAAAGTTTTAGAGAAAGTATCATTCTGGAAAATGAAATATGGCAAATGGTAGAATTAGATTCTTGGACACACCTTTGGTTTTGTCCGCTTTCGTACAAAACTGTATCGAAAGCGGACATTTTTATTTTTTGTGAATTTTGCTAACTATCAGATAATCAGATAATTAAATTTTTGGCACAAAGTTGTTAATGAATAAGACATGAGCATTGAGCCGTGAGCAAGATAGATTTTTTAGAAATAAATTTATTTGTTTAAAACTCAACAATTCACCACTCACAATTCAACAATTAAAGTCATGGACAGAGTAGTAGAAAAAAAGAAATGGTCAATGAAGCGAATCCTTCCGATTGGAGGAGGCATAGCATTGGTTGGCTTAATAGCAACAGCATATTTGAATTCTACGGGAAAACCAAAATTAAACGTAGAACAAGACCGCTTGATGATTTCGGAAGTTTCAAAAGGAAATTTTCAAGAATTTATTCCTATTAATGGAGTCGTGTTGCCGATTCAAACAATTTATTTGGATGCCATCGAAGGCGGACGAGTTGAAGAACTTTATGCAGAAGACGGAGCGATGTTAAAGAAAGGTCAGCCGATTATGAAGATGGCAAATACGGATTTGGAATTGTCATTGGCAAATCAAGAAACTTCCGTTTTTACGCTTCAAACTAATATGCAATATACCCGCAATTTGGCGGCTCAAGCTACTATTCAATATCAAAATTCTCAGGCGGATATTGATAATGGTGTAGCAGAGGCGGAACGTCTTTTTAAATTAAATGAAAGATTGTACCGTGAAAAAGTGATTTCAGAACAAGATTATAAAGCCTCTTTGAATGCCTACAATTATCAAATGCGTAGAAGAAAGTTGGTTACTCAAACGCTACGACAGGATTCTACTACTACTAATCAGCAAATTAGTCAGATGCAAGAAACCATCAAACGCAACCAAGCAACTTTAGCTTTGATGCGTAAAAAGGCGGAAGATTTAATTGTGAAAGCTCCTGTGGATGGTCAATTGACTTCACGAAATGCTGAGGTTGGAGAATTGAAAACTCGTGGGCAAAGATTAGGTCAGATTGATGTATTGAGCGGTTTTAAGGTTCGGGCAGATATTGACGAACATTATATTTCAAGGGTTTTCATTGGTTTGATGGGCGAATTCACGATTTCGGATAAGACGTATAAATTGAAAGTAAAAAAGGTTTATTCGCAGGTTACAAATGGCCGTTTTCAAGTGGATATGGAGTTTGTGGGTACGCCTCCGAGCAATGTACGTCGTGGTCAAACGCTTCAAGTTCGCCTTTCATTGAGTGATGACACGCAAGCGATTCTACTTACTAAGGGTGGTTTTTATCAACAAACGGGTGGTAACTGGATTTTTAAAGTGAATGAAAACGGCACGAAGGCATATAAAGTTGATATTCAATTAGGTCGCCAAAACCCAGAGTTTTATGAGGTGATGGGTGGCTTGAAAGTAGGCGATAAAGTAGTAACGAGTAGCTATGAGAATTATGGAGATATGCAGGAACTTGTTATTAAAGCACCTAAATAGAGGTAAGGGCGAATGCTATTCGCCCTTTTGTCCGAGTGGACGAATGCTATTCGTCCCTACTATAAAAAACAATAAATAGACATTCATTAAAACCAAAAATATCATGTTAAAAATAACCGATTTAGAAAAAATCTATCGCACCGAAGACATCGAAACGGTAGCTCTCAACAAAATTTCTGTTGATGTAAAAGATGGTGAATTCGTAGCCATCATGGGACCTTCGGGTTGCGGAAAATCCACCCTTCTGAACATCGTAGGATTGTTGGACGATGCCGATACTGGGAGCTTCAAATTCAACAGCGAAGAAGTAATTTCTTACAACGAACGTAAGCGTGCCGACCTCCGCAAACGCAACATCGGATTTGTGTTCCAGTCCTTCAATTTGATTGACGAACTCACTGTGTATGAGAACGTTGAGTTGCCACTGTTGTATTTGGGAATTGATGCCGATGAGCGTAAAAAGCGTGTAGAAGCCGTATTGGAGAAAGTACAAATCATGCACCGCCGTAACCATTTTCCACAACAATTATCGGGTGGACAGCAACAACGTTGTGCCGTAGCTCGTGCGGTTGTGAATAATCCAAAATTGATTCTTGCCGATGAGCCAACGGGTAACTTGGACTCAAAAAATGGTAACGAAGTGATGGAATTATTGACTGATTTGAATAGTCAGGGAACGACTGTTGTGATGGTGACGCACTCGGAGCATGATGCCCGTTATGCACATAGAATCATACGGATGTTAGATGGACAAGTTGTGATGGAAAATGTGCTTTCGTAGAGACGTTTCATGAAACGACTTTCCCGTCCAATTTGAGATATAATGCTTCAAAAAAACGTTGCTTTAATTCTCTAAAACCATTTGACTATTGTTACAGCGAAGACGTTTCATGAAACGTCTCTACCTTAAAATTGCCAAAACCATGTTACGCAACTACCTAAAAATCGCCTATCGAACATTGCTTCGTTATAAGGCATATACTGCCCTCAACGTCTTGGGACTAACCCTCGGACTGACTTGTGCCATCTTGATTTTTATGATGGTGAAGTTCCATTTGAGTTTTGACCAATATCACTCAAAAGCTGACCGTGTGGTGAGATTAGTTTCTTACTTCAATACTCCCGATGGAGAGTTTTACACACCTGGCGTTCCTGCACCTTTAGGAGATGCTGCCCGTACGGACATCGCTCCTTTAGAGAAAGTTTCTATGGTATATAATGAAGGAACAGTAACCGTGGCTTTGATGGAGGGTGGCGTACCAACCAAGAAATTTAAAGAAGATAATGAAGGAGTATTTTTTGCCGAACCAGATTTGTTTTCGATTCTTGACCTAAAGATTTTAAAAGGGAATGTTCAAGATTTAAAACAACCAAATGTAGTTTTTTTAACGGAAAAAATTGCCAAAAAATACTATGGAGATGTCGACCCAATCGGTAAAATATTGCGTTTTGATGCCAAATTAAATGTAAAGGTTGTGGGACTTATACAAGATTTACCAACCAATACCGATTTGAATTGTACAATATTAGCCAGTTATCTTACTCGTGATACGTATGACCCCGATTGGGCTAAAAATATGAAAAAGCATTGGGGGGGAATCAATAGTAATACAAGATGTTTTGCTTTATTAAAATCTAATACAAATGTTGCCCAAGTTCAAAAAATGACACCTGCCTTTTTGGCAAAATATTATACCAGTGCTGAAGAAAGGAAATCTCGCAATTTATCCATTCAGCCTCTTTCTGATATACATTTCAACGAAAATTATAGTGGTGTAATTCCTAAAAGAATGATTACTACTTTGGGAATTATCGGTTTGCTTTTATTGATTACTGCTTGTATTAATTTCGTCAATATGGCAACTGCCCAAGCCCTCAAACGCTCGAAAGAAGTGGGTGTACGTAAAGTTATGGGAAGTTCGAGAGGGCAATTATTCTGGCAATTTATTGCTGAAACTGCCATCATTACAGTAATAGCAGGTGTTTTCTCTTACATTTTAGCCAGTATTCTTTTTCCATTTCTAAGCAATTGGCAAGAAGAACTAATAGGGTATCGAATGATTCTTGGCAACCTCGTTGATGCCCGCTTTTGGATGATTTTTATCCTTACTATTCTATCGGTAATCTTTTTATCGGGTTCGTATCCTGGATTCGTCTTGGGCGGTTTCAACACCATTGTGGCACTAAAAGGGAAAATCAGTACCCAAAGTTTGGGCGGAGTCTCAGTCAGAAAAGCCTTAGTGGTAACTCAATTTGTAATAACCCAAATCTTAGTGATAGGTACGATTGTCGTGAGTTCGCAGATGAACTATTTTATTAAAACCGACATGGGTTTCAAACATGATGCTATTCTACAAATGCCTATTCCTCAGCAAGATGCAGTAAAATTACAGACTTTAAAAACCCAATTCAAAGGCATTTCATCTATCCAAAAGGTTTCTTTAGTCAATACGCCTCCAATGTCTCAGAGTCAAAACACAACAGATGTAAAGTATGATAATCGCAGGGATTCTGAAAAATTCAGTATCTATATAAAGTTTGCAGATAATGATTATTTAGACTTATATGGTGTAAAAATAGTGGCAGGACGCAATGTGATGGCATCTGATACTTCACGAGAGTTTTTGGTAAATGAGGAGACTGTCAGACGTTTGGGCGAGAAAAGTAACAATGATGTATTGAATAAAAAATTGACTATTTGGGGTAAAACTGGACTCGTAGTAGGTGTCATAAAAGACTACCACGTGATGACTCTGCACGAAAAAATTCCTCCTCTTGCACTCAGCACTAACACGCAAATGTATTATACCGTTGCCGTGAAAATGAACATGGCAGATGCCCAAAATACCATCAAAAAGTTAGATAAAATTTGGAGTGCGACCTTCCCAGATTTTGTGTTTGAATACGAATTTTATGATGAACAAATCGGGAAAATGTACCAAATGGAAACGGCAATGTTGGGTTTAATTCAAGCCTTTGCCCTGATTGCTATTTTGATTGGTTGCCTTGGCTTATACGGTTTAGTGAGTTTTATGGTAGCCCAAAAAACCAAAGAAATTGGCGTAAGAAAAGTACTTGGGGCTTCGGTAGGGCAGATTTTGTGGTTATTCGGAAAAGAATTTTCTATCTTAATATTTATCGCTTTCATCATTGCTGCCCCTGCCGCTTGGTGGGTTTTGAATGGTTGGCTACAAGATTTTGAATACAGAATCAGTATCGGAGCAAGTGTATTTGCGGCAGCAATTTTCTTGACTGGAATTATTGCGGTGATAACAGTGGGTTGGCAATCTTCGAGGGCAGCTTTGGCGAATCCTGTGAAGAGTTTGCGGACGGAATAATTTACGGTAAAAGGTACACGGTGAACGGTAAACGGTAAGAATATTTTAAAACTCGAATCCTCCTGTCATGTATTTTTCACCGTGTACCGTTTACCGTTTACAAAAAAATACCTTTAACCAACAAAATCATGCTAAGAAACTACCTCAAAATCGCCCTCCGAAACCTTCTTAGAAACAAGGTTTATTCGTTCATCAATATCTGCGGACTTGCCGTGGGTATGGCGGTGGTTATGTTGATTGGACTGTGGATTTATGACGAATACAGCTATGACCGTTTTCATAAAAACTTTGACTCAATATATAGACTGACCGAAGTTCAGAAACAAGAAGATGGCTTTCATCCTGTGGCAGTTACGCCTGGGCTTTTAGCAAATGCCCTGAAAAAAGACTTTGCCGAAATTGAACAAACGCTAAGAATTGGTCGGCAAGGAGGCTTGCTACAATATGAGGATAAAATCTTGGAAACGGATAATATTTTAGTAGCCGACCCTTCACTATTTAGCATTTTTGACTTTCCCTTAGTCAAAGGTAGTACAACCAAACTATTTGAAAACCCCGATGAAATTATCCTGACCGAGAAATCAGCAGCTATTCTTTTTGGCAACGATTGGGCAAAAAAAGAACTCATTGGAAAGACGATAACGCTTAATTCTTTTCAGAAATTTCCTTTAAAAATTGTGGGAATTGCTAAAAATCTACCTACCAATTCACATATTCAATCTGAGGTTTTTTTGCCATTCAAACTCCTCGAAAAATACGATGAGTGGAGTATGAAATGGAATAGCAATAGTTTTCATACCTACCTAAAACTTAGTCAGCAAGCCAATGTTCAACGTTTTGGGGGGAAATTAGAGGGAATTCTAAAAAAATATAAAGACGATGCCGATACAAAACTGTATTTGCAACCATTAGCTGATATTTACCTAAAATCTAAATTTGACTTCCAGACCGACTGGGGAAAGCGAAGCGATATTTTTTATACTTATCTTTTCATTACGGTGGGCTTAATTGTCTTGTTCATTGCGGTTTTTAATTTTATCAATTTGGCAACAGCAAGATCTACCCAAAGAGGTAAAGAAGTGGGCGTAAGAAAAATGGTAGGAGCTGGTCGGTCGAATCTAATTTTACAGTTCCTGACAGAGGCATTATTCATTGTGTCGAGTGCTACGTTTTTAGCCATCCTATTTGCTGATTTGTCATTGCCCACTATCAACCAACTTGCAGACAAAAACCTTTCTATTCCATTTATTCAGCCTATTTTTTGGTTAGCAACGGTGGTTTCTATGGTGTTAATGACCATACTTTCAGGGCTTTATCCAGCATTTATTTTGTCTTCATATTCTCCCGAAAAAGTTTTGAAAGGGATTTTTGCCATTAATTCGGGCAAAAATTTCAGAAAATCCTTAGTCATTGGGCAGTTCGCCCTTTCTGTGATTTTGATTGTTTGTACCATTACGGTTTACAACCAATTGATGTACATCCAAAACAAAAATTTAGGTTTTGAAAAAGACCATTTGATGTATGTAAGGCTCAAAGGTGATTTGAAAAGTAAAGCCATGGTTTTTAAAGATGAAATATCAAAACTTTCGAGTGTTGAATCGGCTTCGGTTACGACAAACAATTTGGTCAATGTGAGTAACTCTTCGGGCATTGAATGGGAAGGGCAAGTTCAAAACGCTAACTTTTTGATTACTCAAATTAATACTGACCCCGATTTTCTTGAAACGATAGAGGCTAAAATGGTGAGTGGACGTAATTTTTCAAGACAAATCGCACGAGATACCAGCGATAAAATTGGGACTTATCTACTCAACGAAACCGCAGTCAGCAAAATGGGGTGGACTCCTCAATCTGCACTTGGCAAAAAGGTGAAATTTTGGGGATTTGAAGGTGAGGTTGTAGGAGTGGTTAAAGATTTTCATTTCAGACCATTGAACGTACAAATTGAGCCATTCATTTTCAGGTATCGTCCCAAAGAATTTTACTTCAATTTATTGGTAAAAACCCAGTCTGCCAACTTGAAAAGAGCCATTGAAGACATTAGCAAACTGTATAAAAAATATGAGGCAACCTCCCCCATCAGTTACGGCTTTGTGAACCAAGATTTAGATAAACAATACACCAACGACCAACGAACTGGTAGTATCATCTTAATATTCTCTGTTTTGGCAATCATTATTTCTTGTTTGGGACTTTTTGGGTTAGCAACTTTCACGGCAGAACAACGCACCAAAGAAATTGGTATCAGAAAAGTATTGGGGGCATCGGTTGCTCAAATTGTACAATTACTCTCAAAAGAATTTTTGTGGTTAGTAATTCTTGGAATTATTATCGCCTCTCCGATAGCCTATTATTTCATGAACAAATGGCTACAAGATTTTGCGTACCGAACAGAAATCTCTTGGTGGATTTTTGCTTTGGCAGGAATCGTAGCAATTACAATCGCCTTATTAACAGTAAGTTACCAAGCAATCAGAGCGGCTTTGATGAATCCTGTGAAGAGTTTGAGAACAGAATAATTTACGGTACATGGTGAACGGTAAAGGGTACACGGTGAGTAGCAAATCGTTTACCATGAAGCGTTTACCTTTAACTAATAAAATCATGTTA
Organism: Cytophagales bacterium; assembly: GCA_013298865.1. Taxonomy (GTDB): domain Bacteria; phylum Bacteroidota; class Bacteroidia; order Cytophagales; family Spirosomataceae; genus JAAFJL01. The sequence continues at coordinate 13,332 of JAAFJL010000091.1, forward strand.
CAAAACTATCTAAAAATCGCCCTCCGAAATCTCCTTAGAAACAAGGTTTATTCGTTCATCAATATCTGCGGACTTGCTGTGGGTATGGCGGTTGCTATGCTTATTGGGCTTTGGGTTTGGGATGAATTGAGCTTTAATAAATCTCATAAAAATTATGAGGATATTGCCCAAGTTAGAGGAATAGAAACTGACCCTAATACGGGCATAACGGACGGCTTAGAATCTATGCAATTTCCCATGGGGGCAGTTCTCAAAAATAATTATAAACCCTATTTTAAACACGTTTTAATGGCTTTTTGGACTGGAAGCTACACGCTTTCGAATGATACTAAAAAAATACATTCGATGGGTAAATTCTTTGAGCCTGGGGTAATTGATATGCTCTCTTTGAAAATGCTAAAAGGAAATATAAATGCCCTCAACGACCCTCATTCGATAATCCTTTCAGCATCGAAAGCCAAAGCCATTTTTGGTGATGCTGACCCGCTGAACAAAACCTTGAAAATTGATAACCGAATGGATGTAAAGGTAACGGGTGTTTATGAAGATTTACCAAGAAATACTGAGTTTAGCGAAGTGCAATTTTTCTCGCCTTGGGCTTTGTGGGTTTCATCAAATGAGTGGATTAAAAAGTGTGAAAATAGCTGGGGTAACAACTCATTTAGTATTTATGTACAAGTACAATCTAACACCTCAATAAATGCTGTAAACACGGCTTTTAAAGGCTTTTACAGCAGAAATATTCCAAAAGAATTAGTAAAAGAGTGGGCAAAATATAAACCCGAATTGTACATAAATCCAATGAAAAATTGGCATCTATATTCAGAATTCAAAAACGGACTACCTGCTGGTGGACGCATTACTTTTGTATGGCTTTTTGGCATTGTGGGCATTTTTGTGTTGCTTTTAGCGTGTATCAATTTTATGAACCTAAGCACTGCCCAAAGCGAAAAAAGAGCCAAAGAAGTGGGTATTCGCAAAGCCATTGGCTCAGTAAAAGGACAATTGGTTTTTCAGTTTTTGAGCGAATCTTTTTTAGTGGTTGTATTGTCTTTTGGCTTGTCCTTACTCTTGGTAGAATTAGTTATTGCATGGTTTAATGAATTGTCAGACAAGGACTTATCTCTCCCTTTTTCATACCCTTTCTTCTGGATTCTCAACGTAGCTTTTATTATAATTACTGGTTTTTTGGCAGGGCTTTATCCAGCGTTTTATTTATCTTCTTTTCAACCTGTAAAAGTTTTGAAAGGGACTCTTCGTTTAGGACGTTTGGCTGCTATGCCTCGTAAAGTGTTGGTAGTGCTGCAATTTACGGTTTCGGTAGTTTTAATAATTGGAACTATTGTAGTTTATCAACAAATTCAATATGCAAGAAACCGCCCGATTGGGTATAGTCGTGAGGGCTTGGTAACTATTCCCATGAATGACCCCAATTATTTCGGTAAACAAGATGTACTTAAAAGCGAGTTGCTCAAAACGGGCGTAGTGGCAGAGGTAGCAATGGCATCGGGTCCACTTACAGCCATTTGGAACAACGAAAGTAGCTACACTTGGCAAGGAAAAGACCCCGAATTATACTCTGAATTTGGGATATTGCAAGTAACACACGATTTCGGGAAAATGGTAAATTGGCAGTTGTTGGCAGGGAGAGATTTCTCCAAAGCCTTCGTCACTGACTCGTTGGGGGTTATCATTAACGAAACGGCTGCAAAATATATTAGTTCAAAGCATAAATCTTCAAATGAACTAATTGGTAGATACATAAAAACGGAAGACGGTAAAACATCTTGGCACATTCTTGGTATCGTCAAAGACCTCGTCATGCAATCGCCTTATGAGCCTGTGAGGCGTACTTTTTATTTCTTAGATGCCCAATATACAGCAACAGCTATACTCGACCTCAAAATAAAACCAACCGTAAGTGCCAATGTTGCTCTGCCTAAAATAGAAGCGGTTTTAAAAAATATTGTGCCTTCCGCCTTGTTTGACTACAATTTTGTGGATGAAGAATACGCCAAAAAATTCAGTCAAGAACAACGCATCAGCAAACTGGCTACTTTCTTTGCTATTCTCGCCATTTTTATTTCTTGCTTGGGGCTTTTCGGTTTAGCCAGTTTTGTGGCAGAACAACGCACCAAAGAAATCGGAATTCGTAAAGTGTTAGGAGCAACTGTCGCCAATTTGTGGCAATTATTGAGTAAGGATTTTGTGATTTTGGTAATGATTTCCTGTATAATTGCTGCCCCAATTGCCTATTATTTTATGAATCAATGGTTGCAAAAATATACGTACAGAACTGAAATCTCTTGGTGGATTTTTGTTGTAGCAGGTGCTGGGGCTTTGCTAATTACCTTATTAACAGTGAGTTATCAAGCCATTCGGGCGGCTTTGATGAATCCTGTGAAGAGTTTGAGAACGGAGTAATTTATGGTAAACGGTACACGGTGAAAGGTAAACGGTAGAGTAGTAAATCGTTCATCTTTCACCGTGTACCGTTCACCATAAACTAAATTATTGAAATATACTTCCAACAAAATATACTGAAATGAACAAACTACTATTTCTTTTCTTTTTCCCGACTCTTTCATTTGCTCAGATTGACAGTACAGATATAATCGTCAAGCAGATGATGGAAAAGCAAAAAATTGTGGGGCTTACACTGGCTGTTATAAAAAATGGACAACCTATTGTAAACAAAGGTTATGGATTGGCAAATGTAGAACACAATGTACCAGTAACTTCGGAAACTGCCATTAGAATTGGTTCTGTTAGTAAACAGTTTTTAGCAACAGCTATTATAAAATTGCTACAAGATGGAAAACTAAGTATTGAAGACCCTGTACACAAGTATTTTCCTGATGCACCTGAAACTTGGCGACCTATTACGATAAAAAACCTCATGTCGCATACAGCAGGTCTTAAAAGTGAAGGTTCGGCTTATGATAATTTCAAAATACAGCCCGATAGTAATATTATAAAAAGTGCATACAAAGAGCCACTTGTTTTTAGACCAAGCGAAAAATACCAGTATAGTAATTTAGGTTATTTTATGTTAGCAGACATTATAAAACAAGTAAGTGGAAAGCCTTGGCAGGATTATGTGCAGGAAACATTGTTTATACCAGCAGGAATGAATAATACATACGCCAATGACTTTTATAAAATTATACCTAACCGAGCCGACGGTTATTGGCATAAAAAAGATACACTACTTAATGCAACTGCATCATTTGCCTTGCGTCCCAGTGGTGGGTTTATTTCTACTTCTACCGATATGATTAAGTGGGAAAAAACTATGAGGGAGAAACAAATAATATTAAAAAATGAAAATTGGGAAAAACTTTGGCAACCATTTATAAAAACAACTGATAAAATAGATTCAAAACATCATTATGGTTTTGGGTGGGTAATAGATGAATACAATGGTCATAAATTGATATATCATAGTGGTGCCAATTCAGGTTTTAGGTGTGTCATCAGCCGTTTTGTAAATGATGATTTTTCTATAATTATACTCACCAATACCGATGAGGCAGACCCAAAGGTAATTGCTAATACGCTTGCAGATTATTATTTTAGACAAGCTGAACAAACCGTTGTTGCCAATGCAAAAAATAATATTGTAACAGGTGCTGAACAAACAGAAAAATATATCCCTTACTTGAAAAATAAAAGGGTTGCCGTATTAGCCAATCCTACAACTATTATAGGTAAAAAGCATCTGGTGGACAGTCTGATTTTAAGAGGTATAAATATTACAAAAGTGTTTGGTCCAGAACACGGATTTAGGGGCAAAGCTGTAAATGGAGAGCTGGTAACTGATGAAAAAGACCCATCAACAGGAATCAAAATAATTTCTCTGTATGGAAAGAAAAGAAAGCCATCTACTGACGACCTCAAAGATGTAGATATTGTAATTTTCGATATTCAAGATGTAGGTTGCCGATTTTATACCTACATCAATGTACTGAGAGATGTAATGGAAGCCTGTGCAGAAAACAATAAGGAAGTTTTAATTTTAGACCGACCAAATCCCAATGGCTATTTGATTGACGGACCTGTTTTAGATATGAAACTTAAATCAGGCATAGGGCAATTTCCCATACCTATTGCTCACGGAATGACCATTGCTGAGTTTGCCCAAATGATTAATGGGGAACAGTGGCTACCCAATCAACTACGATGTAAACTCAAAATTATTCCTGTAAAAAATTACGACCACAATTTGGAATATACTTTGCCCGTAAACCCCTCTCCAAACCTAAATACACCGCAAAGTATTATGTTATATCCTTCTACCTGTTTGTTTGAAGGCACATTTCTGAATCACGGCAGAGGTACTTATTTTCCCTTCACAATGATTGGAAGTCCCAGTTTGAAAGATAAATTTTCATTTTCTTTTTCCCCCACAGGCATTAAAGGAATGAGCGAAACACCATTGTACAAGAATGAAACCTGTTATGGAATTGATTTAAGACAATATGATATTAACCAATTACGAAAAAGTAAAAGGATCAATCTTCAATGGATGATTGATTTATACAAAGCATTTCCAGAAAAAGAAAAGTTTTTCGACCGTACACAGAGCAACCAAATGGGTAATATTGATTTTTTGGCAGGGGTTTATGAGTTTAGAAATCAAATAACGAATGGACAAACCATTGAGCAAATACAAAACTCTTGGGAACCAAAACTATCAGAATATAAGGTTATGCGAAAAAAGTATTTGCTTTATGAATGATGAAGTTGTAATTGTCTTATTAACAGTAAGTTATCAAGCCATTCGAGCAACTTTGATGAATCCTGTGAAATCTCTTAGAACTGAATAAAAATCATTAACAACCATTAAAAGTCATGAAGAAGATAGCAGTTATTATTCTATTGATTTTCCCTCTCTTAACATTTGGTCAATACGACCCGAAAGAAAATGAGTACAAGCACTTTATGGTACTGAGTAAAAAAGATACTATTAATTATCATGTTTACTCGAAAGGGGATTTGCAAACAAAAAAGGGAGTTATCCTTTTTTTCCATGGTTCGGGAAGTAACCCATTGCTAAAAATTACCGTAAAAGTTGATACCGTCAAAACTGTTGTAAATGGCGAAGAAAAGGCTAAGATTCGGAAGTTTCAAATGCTCAATAGTTCGATTCCGTTTGATTTAGATAGGTTTCCAGATGAGTATGCCTTGGTTTTAATTTCTAAAAAAGGAATTCCATTTCTTCTAAAAACTGCCAATTTCAAAACTCCAAATGAATATTACACAACCGAATCGCTTGATTATAGGGTTTGGCAGGGCAACGAAGTTATCAAGGATATTCTGAAAAAAAGAATCACAAAGCCAAGCCAAATAATTGTCATTGGTCATTCAGAAGGCAGTGAAGTTGTGGCTAAATTAGGTACAATCAACAAAGCCATTACGCATATTGGCTTTTGGGCGGGTGGGGCAAATACCCAATATTACGACTTCGCATTATTCATAAGAAAGAAAGTGCAAAATGGCGAGCTTTCAGAAGATGAAGGGAAACAACAGTTAGATTCTTTATTAACTGAAATTCAGAAGATTGAAAGTGACCCTCAAAGCCTTGAAAAACAGTGGTTTGGACATAGTTATAGGCGTTGGAGTACATTTACAGAACCTTCTATTGATAATTTATTGAAAATAGATAAGCCCATTTTTGTAGCAGTTGGAGCTTTGGACAAATCTGTTCCGATAGAGTCGAGTTACTTAATTCCGATTGAATTTATCAGACACAAAAAACAAAATTTGACATTTAAAGTCTATCCCGATTATGACCATTCGTTTAACAGACCTCCCAAAAATGAAAAAGAGCAATTGAGCTATCAATTTATGACAGTCTTCGATGAATTCATAAAATGGACAAAGCAATAGACACTTCAGAACTATCTAAAAATTGCTGCATATAATCTGTTGAAATAGCATTTCAAAACCGTACAAAAAGTGTCCGAAAACGGACACTTTTATTTTTTATTTTAATATCAATGCTTTGATAATCAGATACTTATAATTCTGGCATAGGTTATGAAATACTATACATTAATACTCAAACTTCTGAAAAGCGTATCTAAATAATTTAATTCGTCATGTTACAAAACTACCTCAAAATCGCCCTCCGAAACCTGTTCAGAAACAAGGTTTATTCATTCATCAACATTGGTGGGCTTGCCGTGGGTATGGCGGTGGCTATGCTCATTGGTCTTTGGGTTTGGGATGAATTATCGTTCAATAAATATCATCAAAATTATGATAAAATTGGGCGAGGTATTCAGATGCAAACTCAGAATGGAACTGTTTTTACGGGTCAATCTATGCCAATTCCTATAGGAGAAGAGCTAAAAACTAAGTATGGTAATAATTTCAAATACTTGGCAATGGCATCTTGGGAATGGGAACACATTTTGTCTATCGGGAATAAAAATCTGTCTAAATCAGGCATATATTTTGATGTTGACGCTCCTAAAATACTATCCTTGAAAATGCTTCAAGGAACGAATGAAGGATTAAAAAACCCGAATTCTATTTTACTCTCAGAAACAACAGCAAAGGCATTTTTTGGTGAAGCAAATCCCATCAACCAAACAATGAAAATTGATAATATGATGGATGTAAAAGTCACGGGCGTATATGAAGATTTACCGAATAATAATGAATTTAAAAATATGAAATTCATTGCCCCGTGGGATTTATTTGTTTCCTCTGAGCCTTGGGTAAAAAGAGCAAAAGAAACGAGACAATGGGGTAATAATTCCTTTCAATTATATGCCCAAATTGCGGACAATGTTGATTTTGAGACAGTTAACAAAAGAATTTTACGTTCAAAATTTGATAAAGTTGACGAAGGAGAAAAAAGATTTGATGCCAAAATACTGATGCACCCCATGAAAGATTGGCATTTGAAATCTAATTGGATAAATGGCGTAAACACAGGTGGTCTGATTGATTACGTTTGGCTATTTGGCATCATTGGCATCTTTGTATTGATTTTGGCTTGCATTAATTTTATGAATTTGAGTACGGCTCGTTCCGAAAAAAGAGCCAAAGAAGTAGGCGTTCGCAAAGCCATCGGTTCAGCCCGTTTACAGTTGATTTCACAATTTTTGAGTGAGTCTTTATTAGTTTCGTTTTTTGCCCTCATCGTATCGCTTTTGTTAGTAGAATTAGCCTTACCGTTTTTCAATGAAATTGCGGATAAAAAAATGACAATTTTATGGAATTATCCATCATTTTGGCTGATTTTGATAGGTTTTAGTTTGCTTACGGGCTTGATTTCTGGTAGTTATCCAGCGTTATATTTGTCTTCTTTCCAACCCGTTAAAGTTCTAAAAGGCACTTTTAAAGTAGGACGTTTTGCATCTGTTCCCCGCAAAGTTTTGGTGATTTTTCAGTTCACTGTTTCGATGGCTCTGATTATCGGAACCATCATTATTTATCAACAAGTTCAATTCTCCAAAAACCGCCCCATTGGCTACGATAGAGATAATTTGATGATGATTATGATGAACACGCCAGAGTTCAATGCTAAATCTGATTTATTAAGAAATGAACTCAAAACCTCAGGTGCAATAGTAGAGTTTGCTAAATCGTCAAGCCCATTGACAGGTTTGTCGTCGAATAGTGGTGGCTTTAATTGGCAAGGCAAAGATCCAAATCTTGATACAGATTTCGGAATCGTCTATGTTTCGCCTGAATTTGGTAAAACTGTTGGATGGAATTTCAAAGAAGGAAGGGATTTTTCAAGAGCATTTTCTCGTGATTCTTTATCAATTGTTATTAACGAAGCTGCCGTGAAATTTATGGGACTTAAAAATCCCGTTGGCAAAACCATTCGTTGGGGAGATGAAAAAGAGGGAACAGATTTTACAGTTATTGGTGTAATCAAAGATATGTTGATGCAATCACCTTACAAACCTGTAAAACAATCTTTTTACTTCTTGAATTATACAGGTGGTTTTTGGATGAATCTAAAATTAAATCCTAATAAAAGTGCGAGTGAATCCATTGCAAAAATTGGGTCAATCTTCAAAAAACACATCTCATCCGCTCCATTCGAGTATAAATTCGCTGATGAAGAGTTTGCTGCTAAGTTCAAAACCGAAGAAAGAATCGGTGAATTGTCTTTGTTTTTTGCCATTCTCGCCATCTTCATTTCATGTCTCGGCTTGTTTGGATTGGCTTCTTTTGTGGCAGAACAACGCACCAAAGAAATAGGAATTCGTAAAGTTTTGGGAGCAACCGTCATGAATTTGTGGACTTTACTGTCAAAAGATTTTGTGCTTTTGGTCATCATTTCTGTCTTCATCGCCACACCAATTGCCTACCTTTTCATGAATGATTGGTTGCAAAAATACGATTACAGAACCAATATTACATGGTGGGTTTTCGCTCTTTCAGGCTTGGGTGTGATGATGATTACTTTGCTAACAGTAAGTTTTCAAGCAATAAAAGCAGCTTTGGCTAATCCCGTGAAGAGTTTGCGAACGGAGTGATTTTCGGTGAACGGTACACGGTAAACGGTAAATGGTAAGAATATTTTAAAACTCGAACCCTCTTGTCATGTATTTTTCACCGTGTACCGTTCACCGTTTACCGAAAAATACCTTTAACCAACAAAATAATGCTAAAAAACTATCTAAAAATCGCTCTCCGAAACCTTGTTAGAAACAAGGCTTTTTCGCTTATCAATATTGTTGGCTTGGCAGTCAGTATGTCGGTTTGTTTGCTGATTATCAACCTCATAGCCGACCAAAAAAGTTATGACCAATTTCATGTCAATAAAGACCGAATTTATCGGATTTTGACGCATGGAAAAGATGGTAATGACTTCCAAACGGCAAGTTCGGCTTTGCCTTTGGGTCAGAAACTCAAAAAGGAATTTACGGGTATCGAACGCACCGCCAGTTTGGTCAGAAACATTGGTGGAGATGTGGTTTATGATGAAAAATTTGCTTCGGGCGGAGGATATTTTGCCGATGGCGAATTATTCAAAATCTTAGATTTCAAACTCTCAAAAGGAGACATAAATACAGCTCTTCAAAATCCATTTTCTTTGGTAATTACCGAAGAAATGGCTTCACAACTCTTTGGTAATCAAGAGGCTATCGGAAAAATTGTCAAATTTAATGATAAAGGCATTAGCCCAGGTACTCCCGAGAAAGGAAATCGTGAAACTGAATATGGCACATTTACCATCACAGGTATTTTAGCAAAAAATGCTGGTAAAACGCACTTGCCTTTCAAATTATTGGCTTCGTTAAGTACAATTCCGATGTTAGCAAATGATAAGAAATTTGATGTCAAATACAATGATTGGGATAATGTTTGGAATAGTTACACTTACGTTTTGATGGAAAAAAACAAAAGCCAAGAAGACCTACAAGCTGCCCTCAATCAGATTTCTGACAAGCAATATCCCAAAGGGCAATTCAATCAAAATGCCTTTGAAGCAAAGGCTCTTACCAAAATTACACCCAGCAATCCGATTGGTAACGAAACGCATATTGCCATGCCCGAAATCGTACTATTGATTTTGAGTATTTTGGGTTTAATCGTGATGCTTTCGGCTTGTTTAAATTATACCAATCTCTCCATCGCAAGGTCATTGTCCAGAGCCAAAGAAGTTGGACTTCGGAAGGTAGTTGGGGCTTCGAGAAAGCAAATTTTCACCCAATTTATCAGCGAAGCCATTGTGGTTTCACTGTTGTCTTTGATTTTGGCAATTGGCTTTTTGGAAGTCTTAAAAATAGCATTTGAAGGAATGTGGTTAAATAAATTCTTGAACGTTACATTCGACCAAAATCTATCTCTATTCCTTGTATTCATCATTTTTAGTATTGTGATTGGCTTTGTGGCTGGCGTTTTGCCATCGTTTTACATTTCGATTTATAACCCAATCCAGATGCTCAGAAACTTTGGAAATATCAAACTTTTCAAACGTTTGACCTTGCGTAAAGTGCTGTTAGTTACCCAGTTTTGCGTGTCTCTGATTTTCATTATTTCTACGGCTTTACTCCATTCTCAGACCAATCATTTATTGAGTTTTGATTATGGTTTCGACAAAAATAACATTGTCGATATAAACCTCTACAAACCCGAAAACTACCAAAGATTTGCCCAAGCAATTGCCTCAAATCGTGACGTTACGGGCGTATCTGCCTGTTCGTTTATGCCTTCTACGGGTGTACAAAACGCCACAACGACCTACAAAGCCGATAACAAAAAAGATAGTATTGGTACGAATTATTTGGACATAGATTCAAAATTTATCAATGTCTGGAATTTGAAATTAGTAGCTGGCAAAAACCTTCCAGAAATGCCCAGTTCGACCAATGAAAATTTTGTTTTGATTAACGAAACAATGGTCAAAAATTTCAAATATGGCTCTCCTGCAAATGCTGTGGGGCAAAAACTACTATTAGATGGCAACAATGTAGAGATTTTGGGCGTGGTAAAAGACTTCCAGTTTTTAAATGTTACTCAAAAAATACAACCATTAACCCTCCGCAATCGCCCTAATACT
>JAAFJL010000092.1 GCA_013298865.1 Cytophagales bacterium
TCAACAGCCTTTTAAAGTATTGTTTCCAAGAGTGGCAATCGTTCAATTTTATTATTTATTTAAGAGTTCTTCAATTTTTGCTTTTAGTTTTTTCTCATCGCCTGCATTATAGCCTTCATGGAAATAAACAATTTTATTTTTTTCATTGATGATAGCCAAACTTGGCAAACTGACAATGTTATATTGCCTGAAAATATCACTGTTAAAATCTAATAAAACAGGGTAATTGATTTTGAGAGACTCTACCAAAGGAGATACTTTAGACACACTCCGAGGTCCATCTACACTGATTCCTACAAAATTCACTCCTTTTGTCTTAAATTCGTCTTGAAGCCCAATAAGATGCGGAATAGATTGTAAACAAGGCTTGCACCAAGTAGCCCAAAAATCGACAACAGTTAATTTTTGTCCTTTCAGTTCATCGTATGAATGAGATACCGATTTGGTGTCTTCCATCGTGAATTTGACAGATTGAGCTAAGCATGTATTGATTGCCAGGAACATGAGTAATGCTATTTTTTTCATCTTGGAGATAATCATTTGTTTACGTAATCATCAACCGATTTTTTAGCATTGTCCAAATCATTGCCCGCTAATTTGTTTCCCTTGAAACGAATAAAGCCTTCTTTGTCAATCACCACCAATCTATCGTAAGTCGTATTGTATGTTTTGGCTACTGCGGACGCATTCAGTAAAAGAGGAAACGAGAGATCAGAAAACTTCTTGAACGATTGGACTGATGCCAAATTTCCATCCCAGGTATCTAACCCTATGATTTGGAATTTCTTACTGTCATAGCTTGTACCGAAAGTAGATTGAATACTGGGCGATGTAGCTTTACAAGAAGAGCATCCATTGCCAAAGAAAAACAATACAATCACTTTACCCTTGTAATCAGACAATTTTACCTTAGTCTCGGCATCACTTATAAGTGAGAAATCCGCTGCTGTCTCTGCTGCGGGAGGAGTGACGGCAGTAGTCGGAGTCGAAGTAGTTGGAGTTGCATTTACAGCCGTAGTTGTTTCTTTTTCACAAGAACTAAAAACAACTAAAAGAGACAATACTGAGATTATTTTTTTCATGAGCATTTAAAGATTTTTAGCGTTGATTTGTAAAATTAAATGTAATTATTGACTCAAAAGGTCGGCTTAATGACAAAAACAGTTATTTTAAGGAAAAGTTTGGCTTTTTAGTACCAGACTTTCTTAACTGTCTAAATTCAAATTACAAATACGAAATAATTGGTAAAGTGGATTTATATCTTTGGTTTGTAAAACTTCTTTGTCCTGTAGAAGACATAGTCAGGGGAACGAAGAGTAAATATATCTGGTCTTAGCCTAATTTTAGAACAAAACAGAAAGTTTAAACAGCTTCAATTCTTGACACGTATTATCATTCAATGTGCTTTCAAAAAAGCTAATACATCTTCTGCAAAAGCTTCTGAAGACGAAGCATTATTGTGATTTTTTCCTTCCACAATTTTCAGGGTTGAATTTGTGAAAACTTTAGCCAAATCGGCTGCATTCCCATTATCTGTATCTTCAGACCCTGAAATTACCAAAACTGGTTTTTTGAATTTCTTCATATCTTTCAGCGTAGTCATAGGTTGGGCTTTTTGTAATAGCCCCAATACAAGTGTGTCTGCATTGGTGCTTTTTGCGTAATCAACCGCCCCTTTAAATTCTGGGTAGAGATGAGCTTTCCCAGAAAAAATCTCTTCAAAATTCTTTTTTCTGTACCAATTCGGACTGGTAAAATCTGCTCCCATTCCGCCAAAAGTAGCTGTTCTGATGTGTTTATCCATCGAAATTATCTTCGCAGCTAAAATCGCACCACGAGAATATCCGACCACATCATATTCCTGAATTTGTAAAGATTTCATCAATTCTATTACATCCCGAATCTCGGCATCGTTCTCATATTTTGCTAAATCATGGGGTTTGTCTGACTGCCCATTTCCTCTTAAATCTACCAAAATTACTTGGAATCCAGCCTGAGAAAGTTTTTTGGGCAAAGCACCACCTTTCCAAGAATTACTATTCACAATAAATCCATGTAAAAGTACTACGGGACGCCCTGTTCCCATAATCTCATAATGAATTTGAGTACCATCGAATGACTTAAACATTTGAGCATCAGTACTTAATGAAACAAGACACAAAAATATTATTAGCTTTTTCATAAATTAGAATTTTATTAGAACATTAGAATGTTTATAGATAACATTTATAAAGATAAACAAAAGAAACAATTTTCTCTTTCTTTGTGTTTTCAACGTATATACAATGTAATACTTTTCAAAACTTATGAATTACAAACAGTTAAGTTTTATTACCGAGAAACTGACTACTTTTTACGAGCAAGAATTTAATAATTTTACTCATAAGTCTCCTCTTGATAACCAGCAAGATTATGCAGATGATGTCTCGGCGTTTATCATAGATTTGACCCAAGAATTACAAAGACAAAATATTTTATTAGTCGAAAATTATATAGAGCCTGAAAATTTCAAGGTTCTAATCGAGGGCAATCTCCATCCAATTATTTTTTTTGATGAATCTTCGGGCAATTTAACGCCAATAATAGCCAGTAGAACGTTGCGTCATAAGGAAGATTTTTTCTGGAAAATCACGAATGATTCTGCTATTCAAATATCTGATAATCAAATATTTAAGCCAATTTTGATTAAAGATAATCCTGATGTAAATAAAAATAATAAGGTTCGATTTCTGACAGTTTTCCCTTTAGATAATATTTCTAAAGAACATTCTTCTGTCCATCACCTTTCGCCAATAAAACGTCTTTTCAGGATGCTATCAGCAGAGAAAAAAGACATTTATACTATTTACATTTATGCCATAGTTTCTGGGGCAATTGGTCTTACCTTACCCCTTGGTATTCAAGCAATTATTAGTTTAATTTCGGGTGGTTTGGTGTTTAGTTCAGTCTATGTCTTGGTTGCCATCGTGATTGCGGGTATTATTATTTCTGGTATTTTACAAATCTACCAACTGACTTTAGTAGAGGTTTTACAAAGACGGGTTTTTGCCAAAGCTGCCTTTGAATTTACCTACCGAATTCCCCGCATACGGGCAGAAGCATTGCTCAAATATTATGCTCCTGAGTTGATGAATCGCTTCTTTGATATTCTCACGATTCAGAAAGCTCTACCTAAAATTTTGATTGATATTACCGCAGCAGTTATCCAAATTAGTTTTGGTATTATTCTACTTGCCCTCTATCATCCATTTTTTATTGCATTTGGTGTACTTGCTGTTACTATTGTAACAATTACTATTTATCTTAATTCTGCTAAAGGTCTGGAAACAAGCATTTTAGAATCAAAATACAAGTACAGAGTAGCTCAGTGGTTAGAAGATTTAGCACGAACATTGTATGCGTTTAAGTCGGCAGGAAGTACCAATATGCCAATTCAGAAAATGGACTATTTGGTGAATGGCTACTTGAAATATCGTAAAAAGCACTTTAAAGTTTTACTAATTCTTTTCGGGAATGCGGTCTTTTTCAAGGTATTCGTGACTGGTGTTTTATTGATTTTAGGAACATCTTTGGTTATTGATAGACAAATTACATTGGGGCAATTCGTAGCTTCTGAAATCATCATTGTATTGGTAGTAAACTCTGTGGAAAAATTGATTTCGAGTACAGATGTTGTTTTTGACTTACTCACTGCCGTTGATAAAATGGGACATATTACAGACCTACCACTCGAAACCGATAAGGGACTGAAATATGATTTTCATGCTCAGAATCATGGAATTTCAGTTGAATTGAAAAACATGAACTATAAATACCAAGATGCTAAAAAATATGTTCTGAAAAATATTAACCTTGAAATTAAACCTAACGAAAGCGTTTGTATCACTGGGACTAACGGTTCTGGAAAAGAGACTTTATTGAAAATTCTATCAGCAATTTATACAGATTACGAAGGAGGGATTTCTTATAATGGTCTGTCAATCAGAGATATAGAGTTGAATTCAATTCGTGATGGAATTGAGAGAAACTTAGCGTCTGACTTAATTTTTGATGGGACTCTCTTAGAAAATATTGTCATGGGGCGAACATCAATCACGCTTAATGATGTTCAGTGGGGACTTGATAACCTGAACATGACAGAAGCCATAGCTGAACTGGCTGAAGGGTTAAACACTACAATGATTGCGGGCGGAAAACGTTTTTCAGAAAGTTTTATCGCTAAACTTTCAGTGGTAAGATGCGTGGTTGAGAAACCAAAATTATTGATGGTAACGGATATTTATCGAGAACTTCATAAATCAGACCGTGTGAAGGTTGCAGGTTTTTTGACGGATAAAAATAATCCATGGACATTGCTTACTATATCTAACGACGCAACAATTATGGCTGCCTGCGACCGTGTGATTGTACTAAATGAAGGCGAAATTATTATGGACGGAAGTTATCAGGAGCTTTTACAAAACTCACATTTTAAGGAAATTATAGATTGAGGTTTCGATGTCTGATTTTCGATGACAGGTTTTCGATGTTCGTTTTTCGATTTTCGATGTTCGTTTTTGAAACTCAATATGTTGAATTTAGTTTTTTAGAACTGCTGATTGCTAACTATTTACTGTTCACTGATAACTGTTCACTGATAACTGTTCACTGAAAATTATTAATTTAAAAGATGCTTAATATTTCAAATCAAAAAGTTGGGAAAAAAATACACGAGCAATTCGAATTGCATTCGCTTGGGACATTGCATACGCCTCGTTCGGCGGTGGTTCTCAAACGTTGGCTCTTAGGAATTTGCTTTGTACTAATTGCAATTTTATTCCTGCCTTGGCAACAAAATGTAACAGGGAAAGGTGATATATCTGCACTGACCCCTAAAGATAGACCTCAGAATATTCAAAATATTATTTCAGGGCGAATTGAAAAATGGCTTGTCAAAGAAGGTGATTTTGTGAAGCAGAATGATACACTCTTAATTATTTCTGAAACTAAGGATGATTATTTTGACCCACAACTTCCTAAACGACTTCAAGAGCAACTTGGTGCAAAATCTGGGGCAATTGATGGGTATAAAAGCAAAATCGTAGCCCTTAGTAATCAGATAGTTGCGTTGCAAAACAACCAAAAATTTAGTTTACAGAAAGCTCGAAATAAGGTAAAGCAAGGTTTAGCAAAAATAATTTCTGATAGTACAGATGTCTTTGCGGAACAGGTGCAATTGTCAATTGCTCAGACTCGTTACGACCGTGGCGATGACCAGTATAAAAATGGTGGTTTGGTGGCATTGTCAGAGCTTGAAACTCGGAAGTTAAAATTACAAGAAGTAAAAGCGAAGGTTATTTCATTGCAAAATAAGTTATTAGTTTCTCGTCAAGAACTTATTAATGCCCGTATTGAACTGAATTCTATTGGTGCAGAATATGCAGAGAAAATTTCAAAGGCACAGTCAGATAAAAGTTCGGCACTTTCTGCCTTGGCTACGGGCGAATACGAATTTTCACAGTTGAGAAATAAGATTGCCAATGTTGATATTCGTCGGAATCAGTATTTCGTAAAAGCTCCACAAGATGGTTACGTAGTGCGAGCTTTGAAAATGGGTATCGGCGAAACCATTAAAGAAGGTGAATCTATTGCGACACTACAACCAAATCAGCCACAGATGGCAGTAGAAATGTATGTCAAAGCAATGGATGTTCCTTTAATAAGAGAGGGTAGAGAAGTCCGACTACAGTTTGAAGGTTGGCCTGCACTCGTTTTTTCGGGCTGGTCGAGTGTTTCTGTGGGGACTTTTGGGGGAATAGTGAAAGTAATTGACCGTGTGGACTCAAAAAATGGAGAATATAGATTACTAATTGTTCCAAAAACTGGTGATGAACCTTGGCCTCCTCAGGTACGTATGGGGTCGGGTGTGTACGGTTGGGTGATGCTAAATAATGTGCCAATTTGGTATGAAATCTGGCGACAACTGAATGCTTTTCCACCAAATTTGCAGGATTCTCCGAAAGACAAAGATGCGAAAGGAGGTAAGGATGGTAAATAATTTTTTTCGTGGTGTCAGATTCTTTCGTAGTGTCAGATTCTTAAATCTGACAAAATCCGCCACTAACCCTGATTTGAAATCGCCCAAAACTTTACCGGAATTATCAGGATTTACGTATTCAGTGCAAGCAGGATTAATTATATTATTACTGTTTTTTACTCAAAACCTTCAAGCTCAAAAACTTTCTTTTGTAGAATATCTCAATTTAGTAAAACAAAATCATCCTTTAATCAAACAGGCAAATTTGCTTCCTGCTGATGCACAGGCGGAAATCTTACAAGCCAAAGGTTTTTTTGACCCAAAACTATCTTCTGATTTTGAAAGAAAGGCTTTTCAAGGAAAAGATTATTTCAATCGTTGGAATTCTAACCTTAAAATCCCAACTTGGTACGGACCAGATTTCAAACTTGGATACGAACAAAATACTGGAAGTTTCTTGCAATCAGAAGAGTCTCCACGCCTCATGTATGCAGGTGTCAGCATTCCACTTGGGCAGGGTCTATTGATTGATGCCCGTAGAAATACATTGAAACAAGCTAATTTGGGTAGCCAATTGGCTGATGCTGAGAAAGTTAAAATTATCAATAAAGCAATTTTGAGTGCTGCTAAAGAATATTGGGAATGGTATTTGGCGTATCAGCAACTTCGACTAACAGAAGAAGGACAGCGTTTGGCAGATTTGCGTTTTCAAGGAACAAAAGCACGTGCCAAGATTGGCGAACAAGCCTCAATTGATTCTGTAGAGGCAAAAATTACACTTCAAGACCGACAAGTTATGTTGGAACAAGCACGAGTAGAATGGCAAAATGCCAGATTAGCTCTTTCTAATTTTCTCTGGAGTGACAAAGAAATGCCGATGGAATTAGATGAAAATATTACGCCCGAATTAGAAAGAATGCCTTTGGTAAACGAAATAACTTTGCAAGAATTATTAGTAAAAGCCAAGAGTCAACATCCTGAAATACTGAAAGTTAGCACTAAATTAGAGCAATTAAGTATCGAGGAACGTTTCAGAAAAGAGATGTTGAAACCACAAGTTAATCTGGATTTTACTTTACTTGGAAAAACTTTCAATGCAGACCCTATGCTACAGTATTCAGATGCTTTTAGATGGGCAAATCAGAAAGTTGGTCTTAGCTTACAAATGCCGCTTTTATTTAGAAAAGAAAAAGGAAAACTACAACAAGTACGTATCAAACAAAGCCAGAATTTATTAGATAGGAGTCTGATAATCAGAACGATAATGAACGATGTTTATGCGTCTTATAATGAAGTGAAGAATTTTGAAAGGCAACTCAAAATCCAAGAAGATGCCGTAAAAAATCAAGAGATACTGCTCAAAGGAGAACAGCGTAAATTTGACATTGGCGAAAGCACTTTATTTTTGCTCAATTCCAGAGAAAATAAACTGATAGATATGCGAATAAAAGTTGAATCCTTGAAAACAAAATACCAAAAATCTTTAGCCCAATTAGCTTATTCTGCTGGTTTGGCGGAGTTGTAGTTAATAAAAATATTTTGAAATAATTTTCAATTAGGAAAGAACAAATAATCATAAAAATAGAAAAGGCTTCGCATAAATACGAAGCCTTTTCTGTAAAATTAAACTACAATTCTACAAAACCTCAAAAACCCGCTCCATGCTCACTGCAAAGCCAATTTTCTCTCTCAATTCAGAAATATGCACACGCTCTTGTTCCATCGAATCACGGTGGCGGATGGTTACGGTTTCGTCTTCCATCGTTTGGTAATCTACCGCAATACAGTAAGGCGTTCCAATCAAATCTTGGCGTGTATAACGCTTTCCAATTGCTCCACCATCATCGTAAGTTACATTAAATGAACGCTTTAAGGCATGATAAATGTCTTGTGCTTTTTCTGCCAAACCATCTTTTTTCACTAATGGTAAAACCGCAGCTTTGATTGGGGCAACCGTCGGGTGAAATTTCAGATAAGTTCTTTGCTTCAAAGTCTCGCCCTCGCCCGTAGTTTCTTCGGTGTAAGCATTACACAAAATCGCTAAGAAAAGACGGTCAGCACCTACGGAGGTTTCTACCACGTAAGGAATATAATTTCCAAAAGGCTTACCATTTTCGTCTAAATCTGAATCAAAATATTGTTGTTTTTTTCTTGAAAGCTCTTGGTGAGCCGTCAAATCAAAGGCAGATCTTGAATGGATTCCTTCCATTTCTTTAAACCCGAAAGGAAATTCATACTCAATATCTACCGCAGCTTTGGCGTAATGAGCCAATTTTTCGTGGTCGTGATATTTGAGTTTTTCGGCTGGTAAACCAATAGCTTGGTGGAATTTCAAACGAGTCTCTTTCCATTTGTTATACCACTCCATTTCTGTACCAGGGCGAACAAAAAACTGCATTTCCATTTGTTCAAATTCACGCATACGGAAGATAAAATTTCTTGCAACTATCTCATTTCTAAACGCTTTACCAATCTGAGCAATCCCGAAAGGCACTTTCATACGTCCAGATTTCTGTACGTTCAAGAAGTTTACAAAAATACCCTGTGCTGTCTCAGGACGAAGATAAATCAAAGAAGCATCTTCTGAAACTGCCCCAACTTGGGTAGAGAACATCAAGTTAAATTGACGAACTTCCGTCCAGTTGGCAGTATTTGAAATCGGGCATTTGATGCCTTCGTCCAAAATAATCTGACGAAGTGCCGACATATCATCATCGGTCATGGCTTTTGCCATCGCTTCCAATAATGCTTTACCCTTTTCAGGCGAGCCTTCTTTTTCGTATTGTTCCGCTTTTGCTTCCAATAATTGATCGGCACGGTAGCGTTTTTTAGAGTCCTTATTATCAATCATCGGGTCATTGAACGAATCCACGTGACCAGAAGCCTTCCACGTAAGCGGGTGCATGAAAATAGACGCATCAATACCCACAACGTTATCGTTGAGCATCGTCATGGCTTTCCACCAGAGCGTTTTGAGGTTATTTTTCAATTCAACGCCATTTTGTCCGTAGTCATAAACGGCTTGCAGACCGTCATAAATCTCAGAAGAAGGAAACACAAAGCCATATTCTTTGGCGTGCGAAATAATGTCTTTTAACGTTGAGGCGGTATCTTGTTGTTTTTGTTCTGCCATTTTAATTCAGTTATCAGTAAACAGTTATAAAGTATCAGTAAACAGTTATCAGTTATCAGTAAACAGTAAACAGTTATCAGTTATCAGTAAACAGTTATCAGTAAACAGTTATCATGTATCAGTAAACAGTAAACAGTTATCAGTTATCAGTAAACAGTTATCATGTATCAGTAAACAGTTATCATGTATCAGTAAACAGAAATAGGTTATCAGTTTTATTATTTATTGCTAACTGTTTACTGCTAACTGCTAACTGATTACTGCCAACTGTTTACTGTTTTTTACAAAGTTATCAATTTTGCCTTGAATTGCCTGTTTTCATTTTCAGAATAATCATGCCAAAGCGAAAATTGATTGGATTTTGGGTTTTACTATAAAATATTTTATCTTTGTTATGTATTAGTTTCTATGCCGTTCTGACCACTCACCTTTACAGTTTTTGTAATTTTTGAAGAAGATTAGAATGTTGAACTTAGGAATTATTACCAAGTTTTACAATTTTTTCACCATCTCAAAAATCACAAAAAATGAAAGTAAAATTAACCGCTCTATTGCTACTATTTTTTAGCATTACCACTTTTGCCCAACGAACCTTCGATAGCGTAATTCAAACTGAAGGAAACATCCAAGATTTAGTACAAAATGAAATTACTGGCGTTCTCGTTATCAAAGAAGGTTCAACTTTGAAAGGTATTGATGCCGAAAGCAAGAAAATCGTCTGGACTTTGACAAAGGAAGATTTCGGTGCTACTTCACTGAAAGACCTTGCTTCTGACCCAGAGTTAATGAAAGTTTTCAAGGAGAAAAAAGAATTGACCAGTGTGCCAAACAGCCCGTATGTAGAAGCATTTGTGAATTCTAAGTACATGATTATCAATACTGAAACGGGTAAGATTGTCTATAACTCTTCAAAAGAAGACTTTTTTGTTTTTCAATCAGATTTTATTCCAGAATCAGACGAATACTTATTGACTTTGAAGGCTGGAGACGATATGTCAATTGCTTTATTGGACATGAAAACTGGAGGTTTGAAATGGACTTCTGCTGTGAGCAAAGCTAAACTTTTTGTTTTTTCATTTAAAGAATCTGCTTATACCAACGTCGCAAAAATCAACGGCGAAACTATTTATTATTTGCTTTATGGTAAATTGTATTCTTTCAATAAGATTAGCGGAAAGCTAAATTGGACTGCACAGGAAGAATATTCAAAGTTTTTTCCAACTCAGAACGATAAAAACATCGTAGTAGTCAATAGCAAGGGTTTATCAGCAAAACAATATGTAAATGTATTGAATACTGAGACTGGGAAAAGCATCTGGGCTGAGTCTATCAAAACTAAGAGGGTTGTATATTTAGAAGATTGGGGTACAAAATTATTGCTTGCTCACCATAGTGGATTTAACTTTTTTGACTTGAAAACAGGGGAGAAAATTTGGAAGAAAGATGCTCGTGGCGATGGTTTGAAGCGTGTGATTCCGATTGACCAAGATTTCTTGTACGTAGCAGAAAACGAAATGATGTTGATTAATAAGGACGGTGAAAAACTTTGGAAAAGTTTTATTGAAATTGCTGACGAAAAAGAAGACCCTATTTATTATTTGGGTAAAGTTGGAGACAAAGTAATGTACCTAACTGGAACTTATGGTAATATGGTTGATTTTAAAAGTGGTAAAAAATTATGGAAACGTAATATTAAATTCAATGAAAATAGACCTGTATTGCCTACGTTTGACGAAGAGTCACAGTCGTATTTAGTTTACAACGACGAAAAATTATACAAATTCAATCCTTCAATTGCTGATAAGCCAGATGCTTTTGCGGAAGTTAATATCAAAAAAGAGAAAGAATTGAATGGTATAGAGTTGTTTCCTTGGGGTGTTGTTTTGTCTGGACCAGTAGAAGTTATGGGTGTAGGAATGGACGGAAAAGTAAAATATCACAAAATTTATTCTCAGCCAGGCGAAGGTAATCGTCAGTTAATCAAAGGGTTAGCAGGAGTAGGTAGTTTTGCTTTAGGTGTAAACGCATCTAAAAATGCCATTGAAGGTAGTGAAATTACGATGACCTATCGTGACGAAACTGGAACAATGAGAACATCATTAGTAAGAGGTAGAGATAATGGAAAAATGAACCAAGCTGCTGCTTCGGCGGTTGGTTCAGAGGTTTTAGGTCAGTTGGCATCAAAATATGGTAAGCGTTTTAATGCAATGAGACAAAATAGAGATTTCTCTTATATTTATGCAAAAGACGAAAGTGGCGAAAAAGTATTAGTGAAAGTTAGAAAAGCAGACGGTGTAGAAGTTGATAAATTAATCTTCAAAAACGATAGACCAGTTTACGAGGTTGATCCAGCTACACAAAATGTATTTTATGTTTTGAATAATACTTTACAAATTTTTGAAGCAAAGAAATAATAACCAAAATGCCAAGGGTAGAATTGAGTCTATGATACTTGATAAAACCCTTGGCATTTTTTTGTCTTATGAAAAAATTCATATTTATTTTCGTCCTCAGCTTAACCATTAGCGGAGTTGAAGCTCAAGAAAAAGTCAAATTCAGTAAAAAAAACTTTTCAGTTCTGAGCATCATTCCATCTGAATATTTTTGTTTGGATGATATGCTGACCCAAACTACTATTTTTCAGTTAGCAGACAAACTACCCGTTGCTGAACGGAATTTAAAAAGAGATTATTTTGATATTGAAGGATATATCAAAGATCCCGAAAACGGAAAACTGAAAATTTATGTTTCAATCCCTCCTCCGAAATTTGAAAAAAGTATAATTGATAGTTCTCTAAGCACAGAAACCCGCAAATTATACTATTTTGCTGCATTATACTTCAAGGTTTTAGTAAAAATTGAAGTAAAATGTCAGTCTCAAACTATTTATACAGAAGAGTTTATTTCATCTGAAAGGATTGATTATGAGGAATTCATCACTAAATCAGAAGTAAAAAAAGCAATCAACGAGATTGAAATGAAAAATGAATATGGTGTTCAAATGGAGCAATCCATCAATCATGCCATGACAAATATTGAACAAATATTGAATCAAAAATTACGTTATTCTACCCAAAGAAATAAAGAAACATTTGTCTTTTTAACCTCAAAAGAACATCCTGAATATCAGCAGATGCTTGATTTCGAGCATGAGATTACAGCACAAATGCAAAATATCACCCTTGAAAAAGGATTTAACTACCAAAATTTAGCTCCGTATTTGGTTTATTTAGAAACCCTTCTGACCAAATATCCAGCTTCTCCTGAAAATACAAAAATTAGATTTATTGCCTCCAATAATTTAGCTCAACTCTATTTTTTACTTGAAAATAGCGAACGTACCTTCTTTTTTTCTGATGTATTAATCAAAAATGATTTCCGAAAATCATGGGGACAAGACTTAATTGACCGAACAAAGCGAACGTTTTTTGTGAATAAAAAAGTACGTACGCATACACCTCGTTTCATGGAGTTAGCAAAATTGGGATTTAAAATGGAGCAAGACGTAATTCAAGAAAAAGAAGATGCCAGATTGGCTTTCTTCGAGAAAATCGAAAGAGATATTACTGATTGGGAACAAGAAAAAGTTAACAGATTAGGGTACATAGAAGCAGCAAAGAATAAGCGGCTGAACCTACTTGATTCAGTACAATCACAGAGTAATGCTAAGATTCTGGAAAAGGTAATTGAAGGTTTAGGTGGCGGACAAATATTGAAAGGAGTTGAGAAAGTACATACACTTTCAAAACTTACATTTGAAGATAGTAATGTGCCATCTTACGAGGAAAAATGGGGAAGTGCTTTTACCAATTATCTCTTGAAAAAGAAAAATCCTGATAATTTTTATGTGGTAGTTAATCAAGTAGAATCTTGGCAACACGATGATAGAGTAAGGGGTGAAAAATGGAAAAAAATGTCCAATACAGATTATTTAGAGGTATTACGAAATTTAGACCCCATGTATCTGCTTAGTTCTTTTAGGTTAGATTTATGGAATAATTATGAATTGTTAGAAGATGCAACATCGGACGGGCAATTGTGTTTTCATTTGAAATATGTTGAAAAAGTATTAAACTCCAATAATCGAAATGTCCCTAAAACGGAACATCATCTGTATATCGAAAAAGAGAAATACAGAGTTGTTTCTTCCGAAAAATTTGAGTTTGAAGATGGGAAGAAAACTTCTTTTGAAAGGAAAATTTACCAAGATTATCGAGAACTCATTAGTTTAAATAGTGGTGCTGTACCGCATAGAATTTTATATCAAATAGAAGATTTTTACGGAGATACTTTTTATCAAGAACAAATAGAGAAAATTGAGATAAACTCTGGTTTTGCCAATAGAATTTTTATCAAAGAGATTTATGTAGGAGGATTCAAATAATCATTCTATTTCAATAAAAAAAGGGTTCAAAGCATTACGCTTTGAACCCTTTTTTTATTGATTTGAGATTTAATCAAACTTTCTCAATTTTTTCTTACTTAATTCGTAGCTAATTATTGCTGGAACGTAGAAAGTAATATCTGCTAAAAACTTGGCAATAATGATTCCGAGTGAAAGTTTTCCTAATATTCTCGGGATATAAAACATCAAAAAAGGACGAATTAGAAAACTGTCAAAAACCTCGGCAATACCAAACTCTACAAATAATGCTCTGGCATTTTTATAGAATGTTTCGATTGAATATTTTCCGCCAGACAATTCTAACTGCTTGATTGCCAGAAGAATATCTTGGACTAAGATTGTTCCAAAGAAACCAACATTGCCAGCCCATGTGCCTACCAAAGCTGTTATAACGCCATTGTTTGTTAACTTAAAAGTCAGCCAAGTAGAAAAAACTGTCAATGAAAGCGATAACACTTCCGCCAATCCGTATCGCTTTGCCCATTCTACTATTTTCTGTTTCATACTAAACTTTCTCTTCCTTTTTTTCCATTGGACCTCTCATGTGGATAATAAGGGCATTAAGGAAGTTACGTAGAATCTGATCTCCGCACTTTTTGAAATTAGGATGATCTTCATTTCTGAACATATCTCCTAATTCACTTTTAGTTACATTAAAATCCACGAGCTTCATTATTTCAATGATTTCGTCATTTCTGAGATGAAGAGCTACTCGTAGTTTCTTAAAAATATCGTTGTTGGACATTATTCTAATTTGAAAATTTGGAAATTTTTTAATTTGAAAATTGGTTTCCCAAATGGTCAATATTCCTTACTCTTGTAACGTCCTTTGTTATTACTTTTTTCTTTTACAGAGGTTTTGAATTTCTGTTCAGACTTGTTCACAACAATTGTTCTGCCCAATACTTCTGAATTGTCTAATCCAGCGATTGCCTTTTTAGCTTCTTCGTCATTAGGCATTTCTACAAAGCCAAAACCTTTATTTTGCCTTGTGATTTTGTCTAAAATTATCTTGGCTGAAACGACTTCGCCATAAACTTCAAACATTTCTTTTAACTCAGATTCTTTGAGTTTAAAAGGTAAACTTCCTACGAAAATATCCATCTTTTTTCAGTGAACAGTTATCAGTTATCAATTATCAGTGAACAGTTATCAAATGGATTCTATGAAATCTTTGACAACTGCTTACTGATAACTGTTTACTGGTAACTGAAATTTTATTTTTTCTTTTTCTTTTTGTCTTCGTCAATTGCTTTTTTAGCTTCTTCGGCTGACTGCAATTGCTTTTGAATATATTCCGAGAATCGAGATTTTTTTGGACCTCCACCAGAAGCTATTTTCTTACGATTATCTTCTAAAACGGCTTTGATTTTGTCTTCATCGACAAATTTTCTGATTCCAATTTGTTGTGCAATTGTCACTAAGTTTGAGATAAAATAATAGAAGCTCAAACCTGCAGGGAAAGAATTCATCACAAACATGAAAATAACTGGCGTAATGTATGCCATTTTCTTCATGTCAATTGGTTGTCCTACTTGGTCTGGCGTATTTAGGTTATTGTAATATCCATAGACCAACTGAGAAATCGTCATTAACAAACAGAACAAACTCACGTGACTTCCATAGGCAGGAATAGTGAATGGTAAAGTCATGATTGAATCATAAGTAGAAAGGTCGTTAGCCCACAAAAATGATTTCTGACGAAGGTTAATAATGTTTGGAAACAACATAAAAACAGCCATCAATACTGGCATTGTTGCCAACATAGGTACACAACCGCTTAGTGGACTTACACCAACTTCGTTGTATAATTTCATTTGTTCTTGCTGCAATTTGGCAGCATCGTCACCAACTTTCTCTTTAATCTTGGCAATCTCAGGCTGCAATAATCTCATTTTTGCCATACTGATATACGATTTATATGTCAGTGGTAAAAGAGCAAACTTGATAATCAGTACCAAAATAAAAATCAACAGACCGTAGTTTGAAAAGATTTTTTCCAAGAAAGTAAATAACGGCACAAAAACGTAGCGGGTAATTGGCAAGAAAATATCATAACTCAATTTTACATTCTTCCCAAAAGCAGGTGCTACATCCTTTATTAGATTATAATCATTTGGTCCAAAATAAAACTGGAATTGACCTTTATTCGACTTCAAATCAGCCAATGGTAAACTGGCATTGGCACGAAGCGTTTTAATATTTAAGGAATCATTTACATTAGCCGTTGAATAAATCTGAGCCTTTTGGATTGGAGTATTCTTTGCGATAAAACCAGAAAGAAAATATTTCTTTTTGAAAGAAATCCATTTTAGAGGTTGTTCCAATGTCAACTCCTCTGCAGAACTTGGATTTTCTGCTAATTGGTCAAAATTATCACCATCAGCCAATAGGTAGTTTACGGTAGCAGCCTTACGGTTCTCGTTCAAATCTTTCTCCGTCTGACGAACATTTTCTAACCAATTAAACTTTACCGCTTCGTTTTTCAGAATACCGTCAAGTCCAGATAGTTTTAAGTCATAATCAACCAAAAAACCTTTGTCTGCCAAAGAATAAGTTTGTTCAACTGTTTGATTATCAGCTAACTGCAAGGTAAAAGTAACTTTCTGTGTTTTTCCTTCACTTACAGAACCACTCGTTGCATTGGTATTGAAATACAACTTTGAAATATCTACATTTCCTTTTAGAGTTGGTAATTCAATAGAAATTTTGTCAGTATTTTCATCAAAAATTACCAAAGGACTATTCTGATTTGCATCAAAGTCTTTGTAAGATTTGTAGTTTTTCAACAACACTTGCTTTACTCTACCACCTTGCGTGTTAAAAGTTACTTTAATGTCCTTGTTTTCGAGTACAATATCTTTTGCGGTTCCAGTTACGTTACTGGCAAAATCTCCAGCCGACGCTTTGGCTACATTGGTATCTTGTGGGGTAATTGCTTGAATTACAGGTGTCTTTGCAGCTTTCGCTTTTGCAACTTCTGCTGCCTTCGCCTGTACTTCTTGTTTTTTAAGTTCTTCAGGGGAAGGCGAGAAAAAGTAGCTCCACCCAATCAGCATAGCAGCTATTAATACGAACCCTGTGATTTGATTTTTTTCCATTTTAAATTTTTATTACTGGTTTTGCCTTTTTGAGCTGTTAGTAATTAATTAACAGTTTATTAGGACTTTTTTATAGGAATTTTTCTTGTTTCCTTGTTTTACTTATTGAAAAAAGTCTGTTTGGTAAAACAGACTTTTAAATTATTCCGTAAAGTTACAAAGTATCTTATAAAGGACAATTACTCATTTACAGAAGGTTGAATCTTGGGATGGAAGTTCATGAAAAATTGCTTTAACTATTCTTTTAAGTCTATCAATTAGTGAAATCAATTTTCAAATTATAAAATTTCCAAATTGATAAATTAATTATTTCGCTCCCCTCATCAATGGAATTGCATTTTTTAAACACGCTTTCACGAAATTCACAAAAAGCGGTGCTGGATTCAAAACTGTCGATTTATATTCTGGGTGAAACTGTACACCAATGAAAAAAGGATGGTCACGTAGCTCTATAATTTCTACCAAATTTGAATCTGGATTAATTCCCGACATTGTCATTCCTGCGGTTTTCATTTGTTCAAGGTACTGATTATTAAACTCATAGCGATGACGGTGACGTTCCTGAATTGTTAGTTTTCCGTATATTTGATGAGCCAATGTCCCTTTCTCAATCTTACACGAATACGCCCCCAAACGCATTGTACCTCCTTTATTGGTGACACTTTTTTGTTCTTCCATCAAATCAATCACGTGTGCCGATGATTCTTTATCCATTTCAGAAGAATGGGCATCTGTCAATCCTACTACATTTCTGGCAAATTCAATTACGGCACATTGCATTCCGAGGCAAATTCCAAAAAATGGTATTTTTTTCTCTCGTGCAAAACGAACCGCATTGATTTTTCCTTCAATTCCTCTTTCTCCAAAACCAGGAGCAACCAATATGCCGTCTAATTCTTCTAATTTTTTCTCGTAACCATCTTCTGTTAAAGTTTCTGACGAAATCCATTTCAAATTCACTTTAGTTTCATTGGCTGCTCCAGCATGAATAAAACTTTCAGCGATAGATTTATAGGAGTCTTTCAACTCGACATATTTTCCAATTAAGCCAATCGTTACAGAATCAGACGGATTTTTAAGTTTTCCTAAAAACCCTTTCCATTGGTCTAAATCGGCATCTTTATCATTATAAATATCTAATTTGTAGAGAACTCGTTGGTCTAATTTCTCTTTCTTCATCAACAAAGGCACATCATAAATCGTTTCTGCGTCGATAGCCTCGATAACATCATTTGATGAAACATTACAAAAAAGACCAATTTTCTTCCTCATTTCTAAAGGAATCGGATGTTCTGTTCTACAAACAATAATATCTGGTTGAATCCCAGACTCAGACAACATTTTTACTGAATGTTGAGTCGGCTTGGTTTTCAATTCCCCCGCAGACGCAAGGTAAGGAACAAGTGTAAGATGAATAAAAAGCGTATTATGTTGCCCCAAGTCCCAACGCAATTGGCGAGCAGCCTCAATAAAAGGTAAAGATTCAATATCGCCGACACAACCGCCAATTTCAGTAAGAACAATATCGTATTGACCAGTGTCTCCCAAAATAATAAAATTGCGTTTGATTTCGTCAGTGATATGCGGAATTACCTGCACAGTTTTTCCCAAATAATCGCCTTTACGTTCTCTCGTGATGACATTATTGTAAATTCTACCAGTTGTGATATTGTTTGCCTGAGAAGTTGGTACGCCCAAAAAACGCTCGTAATGTCCTAAGTCCAAGTCAGTTTCTGCCCCATCATTAGTAACATAACATTCGCCATGTTCATAAGGGTTTAGTGTTCCTGGGTCAATATTAAGATAAGGATCAAATTTTTGAATAGCTACGGATAAACCTCTGGCTTGTAGGAGTTTAGCTAAGGAAGAAGCGACGATTCCCTTACCCAATGAAGAAGCAACTCCGCCCGTAACGAAGATATATTTGGCTTGTTTAGCCCGTCCTTTTGAAGACATAATGAAAAGTGTGATTATTTGGTTACGGGATACAAAGTTAGCTAATAAAGTCCAGACTTGGGAGTGAAATTTGTATGTATTTCGTTTTGTGTTGAGTGTCAGTGGGTTGACAGGTTTATTTTTTGCTAACCATAAATTCTATTTCTGAATAAATTCTGAACCCTCTATCATTGTCTGCTGTTTTGTTTAAAATACAAATAGTGAATTTTCAAATCTTTCAAAATAATACATGGCTCGTGCTTCTTTAAATTTTGCTGCTGAAAATAAACCTAATATCCGTGACCGTTTCAAAGCCCTTGGTAATTTACCGTCTTTCCTGAAAGAAGTTTATCAAACATCTCCTGCCTTGACTATTGGCAATACCCTCCTCAGATTAATCCGTTCTGCTATGCCACTTTTGGCTTTGTACATTGGTAAATTAATCATTGATGAAGTATTGTTGTTAGTAAATACGCATTCTCAGACTTTCACTCACCTATTTTGGTTAATTGGGGCAGAGTTTTCTTTAGCCATTTTGGGAGATTTGTTAGCCAGAGGTATTAGTCTGACAGACAGTTTGTTAGGTGATTTATTTGCCAATAAAACTTCTGTAAAATTGATGCAACACGCCGCTACTCTGGACTTAGCCCAATTTGAAGATGCTACCTTTTACGATAAACTTGAACGTGCCAGACAACAAACTGCTGGGCGAACAGTTTTGCTTTCGCAGACACTCGCACAGGGGCAAGATGCCATTACGATGGGGCTACTTTTGGTAGGTTTAATCGCCTTTAATCCTTGGTTAATTCTGTTGCTTTTGGTAGCAGTTATTCCTTCATTTTTGGGCGAATTACACTTCAATGCCAAAAGTTATTCGCTACAATATGGCTGGACTCCACAACGCCGAGAATTGGATTATTATCGTTTCATTGGAGCAAGTGACGAAACCGCCAAAGAAGTAAAACTCTTCGGATTATCTGATTTTTTGATTGAACGTTTTAGCAATTTATCGGTTAAATATTTTCAAGAAAATCGTAAACTTTCTATCGAAAGAGCTTCTTGGGGAAGTTTGCTTTTGGCAATTGGAACTTTGGGCTATTTTGGAGCTTATTTGATTATTATTCTTCAAGCAGTGAAGGGAGTTGTGAGTATTGGTAGCCTTACTTTTTTGGCGGGTTCGTTCAGGCAATTGCGTTCTTTGTTGGAAGGAATTCTTGGAAGATTCAATAGCATTTCTCAGGGAGCTTTGTACTTGAATGATTTGTTTGAATTTTATAAAATTGAACCCAAAATAACCTCTCCCGTACGTGCAAGGGCTTTTCCGAATCCAATCAAAGAAGGTTTTGTCTTTGAAAATGTGGGTTTTAAATATCCTAATTCAGATAAATGGGCAAATCGTTACTTAAATTTTACCTTACAATTTGGCGAAAAACTGGCTTTAGTTGGAGAGAACGGAGCTGGAAAAACAACTCTTGTGAAATTGCTCGGCAGGCTATACGACCCCGACGAAGGACGAATTCTTTTAGATGGTTTCGACCTAAAAGAGTATAATCTCCAAGAATTAAGGGAGCATATTGGGGTAATTTTTCAAGATTTCCAGAAATTCCAGTTCACTGCAGGAGATAATATTGCGGTCGGAGATATTACCGAAAGAGACGAATTGCCAGAACTAAAACGTGCTGCCGAGCAGAGTTTAGCGGATACCGTAATCGACAAATTACCACTTAGTTATGACCAACCTTTGGGCAGGAGATTTGCCAAAGGCGTAGAACTTTCGGGAGGAGAATGGCAAAAAGTCGCCCTTGCCAGAGCATATCTCCGCCAAGCAGAGGTACTGATTTTGGACGAACCCACTGCGGCATTAGACGCACGAGCAGAATACGAAGTTTTTAAACGATTTGCTGAATTGACCAAAGGCAAAACCGCAGTATTGATTTCCCACAGATTTTCGACTGTAAGAATGGCAGACAGAATTCTGGTTTTGGACAAAGGGCAACTCTTAGAAATTGGCACTCACGAAGAACTTATAGCTAAAAATGGTAGATACGCCGAGTTATTCTACTTGCAAGCGGAGGGGTATAGATAGTATTTCTATAAATTAATGATTATCAAATACTTACGTATTTAATTTAGTAATCCCAAAACAATAACTCATGTCAAATTTCAAACGAGAAATCCGCCTTTATGATGCCGTAATGCTTGTTTCTGGTTCGATGATTGGCTCTGGAATTTTCATTGTATCATCAGATGTTGCTCGCCAAACGGGGGCTGCTGGTTGGACATTGGTTTCGTGGTTGATTGCAGGATTACTTACGATGGCAGGTGCATTGAGCTACGGCGAACTTTCGGCAATGTTTCCTCATGCGGGTGGACAATATGTTTTTTTACAAAAAGCCTATAATCGGCTTGTTGGTTTTTTGTATGGCTGGTCGTTTTTTGCGGTGATTCAAACAGGTACAGTTGCTGCCATAGCCGTTGCATTCGCTCAATACACTGGTGTTTTATTTCCTGAAATCATTAATGATAATGTTATTGGTGAAGTAAAGATTGGTACATTTTACCTTTCGGGGCAACGTCTTTTGGCTATTTTAAGCATCATTTTGTTGACTTATTCCAATACAAATGGTATAAAACAAGGGAAAATTATCCAAAATATATTTAGTAGTACCAAATTGATTGCGTTGGGATTGATTATTCTGGTTGGATTTGCTTTTTTCAATTTCGACGTATTTTCTGCCAATTTTACCAATGCTTTTGATACAAATCCTACTCAATTTACAAAATCAGGAGATAGTTGGATTGGTGGTACAATTAGCATCTTCGGAATTATCTTGGCTTTGGGCGTTACGCAAGTCGGAACGCTCTTTGCGAGCGATGCTTGGAATACACTAACTTTTACTGGTGATGAAGTGGTAGAACCCCAAAAAACGATTCCAAGAGGTTTAGCAATTGGTACTTTGCTCGTAACGGTTTTATTTATCTTAACAAATATCGTTTACCTCGGAATCCTTCCACTCAACGGTGACCCAAATGCTACTGATGTAATTGGCAGAGGAATACAATTTGCTTCACAAGACCGAGTAGCCGCCGCCGCCGCCGAAGTTATCGGTGGACCTTCATTTGCCATAATTGTGGCAATTTTAATTATGATTTCTACTTTTGGATGTAATAATGGCTTGATTTTGTCAGGGGCAAGAGTTTATTATACGATGGCTAAGGACGGTTTATTCTTTAAAAATTTTGGAGAATTAAACGATAAAGGTGTTCCGCAAAATGCTCTGTGGTGGCAATGTCTTTGGGCTTGTATTTTGTGTTTATCAGGTAAATATGGCGATTTGTTAGACTATTTGATGGGCGTTGTGATTATGTTTTATGCCTTAACAATTTTTGGAATCTTTATTTTACGAAGAACAATGCCCGAAATACCAAGACCAGTAAAAGCACCTTTATATCCGATTGTTCCAGCTCTTTATGTGATATTGACTTTAGCAATCGTATTGATTCTCATCAAAGAAAAGCCAGAATATACTTTTCCAGGTTTAATTGTGGTAGCTATTGGAATACCTGTTTATTATTTCTTTCAAAAAAATGCTAAGATTTAAATCAGATTTATAGTCCGATATATAGTCGTTGTTGAGGTTACACAG
This sequence comes from Cytophagales bacterium, assembly GCA_013298865.1. Lineage (GTDB taxonomy): Bacteria > Bacteroidota > Bacteroidia > Cytophagales > Spirosomataceae > JAAFJL01. The sequence continues at coordinate 22,238 of JAAFJL010000092.1, forward strand.
AGAACCACGGAGAAAAAATAGAGAACCACGGAGAATACTCTTGATAAACTCTCAGTGGTTCTCTTATCACAACTCTGTGGTTCTCTGTGTAACCTCCTACCCTAAAACTATTTTACAAAAAACACTTACAATAACTTCATCGCCGCATTTCGCCCTGTAATTCCACTTACTGCTCCCCCACGTTTGGCTGATGAACCACAAATCAGTACATTAGGGTTTTCTGTTTCTACTCCAAATGCTCCTTTTTCCGCTTCGTTTTCTGCAAAAAACCATGATAGTCCTTTGTGGAAAATATTGCCCCGTGGCATTCCTAATTCTTTTTCTAAATCTAAGGAACTTTTGGCTTCGAGGCATAAAAGACCGTTTTTGTCCTTTGCTAAACAATCTTCGAGAGGTTCGTCTAAATACTCATTTATGCCGCTCAAAAACGTAGCGACAACTTCTTTTTTAGCTTTTTCATTGTCGTTCATAAATAAAGAATAGGGCAAATCTAAACCAAAGTAAGTCAGGGTATGGAATCCTTTTGCCTGCAATTCGGGCGAAAGGATAGATTTATCAGTCAAGGTATGGCAATAGATTTCTCCTGCCAATTTGTTAGGAATCTTGCCCGAAGATGCTTCATCAAAGGTCTTTTGCATTTGTGAATAGCTTTCGTCGATATGGAAAGTACCAGCAAAAGCATCCTCTGAACTCACATTCTTATCTTTTAGCTGAGGTAATTTTTCCAAAAGCATATTGATTTTAAATGCTGTACCTTCGTTGAGTTGTTGAAAAGTAGAATTGTCTGTCAAAGTAGGGCTCTGGGGTGACGAATTAAACAATATTTTTTTCGCTTTCAATTCATAAACTTTACCATCATTTTCAAAATTAACCGTTTGATAATCAATGTGATACTTAATATCAACAACCTTTGAGTTCAACCTAATTTCTACTCCACACTGAATTGCTTTCTCGATTAATTGATTGGCTAAATTACCCATGCCACCTTGTGGAACACGCCACTCGCCAGTTTTATTGCCAACGATGTGATAGATGTACGTTCTGTTTTGTAAAAGGCTTTCGTCGTGGGCGTGTGTGTAAGCACCTATTTTTCCATCGGTCAAAATTACACCTCTCAAAATATCGCTTTCGATGTGTTTTTCTATCAATTTCCCAATCGGTTCTTCGACCATTTCACGCCATAATTGAGATTGGTATTGTGCCTTAAAATATTGTTCCCAATCAGATTTAGTTTTAAGTGGTTCGGTAAACGAATCCCAAACTAATTCCGCAAATTGAGTTCCTTTCTGCAAAATTTGCTGATAGCCCTGCCATTCAGATTCACCGTAGCCTAATCCTAAAATAGATTTTTTAGCAATACTTTCATCAATATTACTGATTATCAAACCTTTATGGGCATTGTAGGGCGTGTAAGAAGCAATTTTTCGAGGGAATAAATTGAGCTTTAAACCCAATTCATCCATGATTTTTTGAGGAAATAAACTAACTAAATAGGAATACCGAGA
>JAAFJL010000094.1 GCA_013298865.1 Cytophagales bacterium
TTTTATATTTTTTGAGGATTTCTATGCTTACTTCTTTTTCATCAACAATATAAATTGGTAAGATTTCTTCTCCATTTCTTCGTAAACGTCTAAGGTCAGATTGAACCGCACCAAGATTTCCCCTTCTCCCTCTATCATTACTTGAATAAGACATTTTAATGAACACAGAATCTTTGTAATAAGGCGGTTCGAGGCTCTTCATGTAATCATCATATTCGTTCATACCTGCATAATCTTTGTCCAAAATAGCCTTTTGATTTTTATGAAATGCTTTCCAATTAGCTTCATCTTGTTCTGGAGTAAATTCCAGTTTTTGTGTTTTCACTTCTATTGCACCAATACTCTCAATATCAACACTTTTGCGATTTACATATTCAGATTCTGGCTTTCCGTTAATCATATACATGGGAGAATTCTTGAAAATAGTTTCTTCTCTGAATGCTCTAAATGCAGTCTTATTTGCCAGAATCGTATCTTTTTCTATAACCCATTCTCCTGTTTCTGATTGTTTTTCACCAATAACTCTGATACTTTTATTGGTAAATTCAGTCCTTGTAACCTTAGCTTTTGTCTCTACTACAACTAATCCGTTTTTCACGTCTCTGCCCCAAAACCGCTCTGCAATTCTATGGTCATGGACGCTAACTTTCACAACTTCGGACATTTTAATCAATGATGGGTCAAAGTTCTTATCTTGCAAACGTCCATCAACCATAAATCTTATGGGGGTTTCTGCTTGGTTATTTCCTTTATCCATCAACAAATCAAAAATCGGAGTTTCGGCGTAACAACGATAACGATGTGCGGCAAGGTTTGTATCATCAAAAAAGAAAAAATCCTGTAAAAGGTCATCGTTATGTTGGGTCACAGTAATCTCTTTTTCCGTATTGTTAAATATTGGCTTTGTAAGATGTATAATTGTTGTATCTACGGCAGTTATCTTTTCAAGAGGCATAGGTTGGAGGAAAAAGATTTTCTTATCTAACACAACAGCAGTATAATTGGGGATGAATCTAAGTATTTCTTTATGCCGAAACCTAATGCCATTTACTACAATAGGAACGTTTGAAGGGATAGAATCGTAAGAAATATTTTTCTTAAATCTGTCGAAACCCTCTGAATAGACGATATGCTTATTATAGGCAGAGCTATCCTTTTTATCTAAAGCTAACACATTGAGATTTGCAGATAACTTTTGCTTTTGTGCGACACATATCGAACTTATGAAAAGCAGAAAGATAGGTAGGGGATTTTTCATAAAAAGGTTGATTAGGTAACAAAAAAGCACCACTTTCAGAGTGATGCTTCAATATCGGAATCTTTTGATTAACAGGGTGTTAATGAAATGTTAATTTCTGTTAAGGCAGAGAATTTAGGGAAAACGAATCCGTTAAACTTAAAAACGACTCTTATGAAAACTACTTTAATTATCTTTTTATTTTACATAATTTGTCCAAAACTCTATGGGCAAAATTCTGGATACATTGAGTACTTGAATCAGGAATTTCAAGACTTCAAGCCTAACCCAAACTTTGATTCTTTAGAGAAAAAGTTTCCTCTAAAATTGAATAATATTGATGCTTGTATGGCTATGTTAGAATTGCCGAAAAAAGATTTGAATGTCAAAGAAGAACATCAAATCCATGAAAGATTAAAAGAATTATCCGAAAAACTCTTTTTGCAAGGAACCCCCATTTATTTGATAGAAAATGGTAAAAATAGCACCCTACAAGCAGATGAATTGAATGCTAAAAAAAGTGAAAAGAGTATTGTGATTTATGTTAGTTTAGGAAATAGCTGTATTTCGACTGAAAGACAAGAAAATGGAGTTAATATATTTAATACCAAGACTTTAGAATTGCGTAAATGAGCTGTAAAAGGTTAATTTAGTGGATTTTTATTTTCAAGCAATTGCTTTTATAACTTCATCAAATCAAAATACATTGCTCTTGTTTCGTCATGTTCATCATTATCTGTTAGAAAGTCGAACCCATTTTTTTCATAATATTTGATGGAGTCTCTGTAAGCATCAATTGTTAAAAATTTTGCCCCTGTTGGATAATTACCAAAACCAATAAAGTTCTTGATAATGTCCATTACTTCAGTACCTATTCCCTGCCCTTGTAATTTTTTGCTTATTCCTAAACGACCAATCTTAACGGCAGGATAGCCTTTTCTTCTTTTAGAATTAGGGACATTTCTTGCCAGTTTATTCCATTTCGTTGTATCGGCTGTCGTAATACGGTCATTTATCAACGAAAAAAAGAATATGGTTTGGTCTTCATTCTCTTCAAAATAAGTTACTGATAAACGTTGGCTATGATAAAGTTTCGCATCATTTAAGAAAAAGTCATTCAAATCTTCATCGCCACAATCAAAAGGCATTGGAATAATATCATCTTTTAAAATCCGAATTAGTGGTTTATTTGTCATACTCATTACTCAAATACAAAAACGTGTTTACTTGCATTGTGTTTAATTCGTGCAATTTCTTGAACTGATAGTTTTTCAACATTTTTCATTTTCTGAAAAAAACGTTCTGCATCCTTTCCCTTTAGTACTGGGGTTTCTTTTATTGGTTTTGCCATGGTTTTGAATATTTGATATTGAAACAAATTTACTACAAAAATATTCTTTTGTATAGTTGTTAAAGTGCATTTCTATGACAACAAATACATCCCCCTACCACCTCGAAAGCATTTGGGAACGATGAGAGTCTAATTTCAAGAAAATAAATAATAATATTGAAAATGACCAAAGCGACGAACCGCCGTAACTAAAAAATGGCAATGGGATACCAATCACGGGCATTAGACCAATCGTCATGGCGAGATTTACCATGAAGTGAAAGAAAATAATTGACGCCACGCCGTAGCCATACACACGTGCAAAACGATTTTTTTGTCGGTCGGCGAGGTGTAAAATCCTTAGCAATAGTCCTACAAAAAGTGCTACTACAAAGAATGTCCCTACAAAACCGTGTTCTTCGCCAACAGTACAGAAGATAAAATCGGTGTCTTGTTCGGGTACGAAATCGAATTTAGTTTGTGTACCTTGCAAGTAACCTTTACCCGTGAGTCCGCCAGAACCAATGGCAATTTTTGCTTGCCAGACGTTGTAACCCGTCTTTTTTCTGTCGAAAGTAGGGTCAACTAATACAATAATTCTATTACGCTGGTGAGGTTTCAGTACATTATTGATTACCCAACTCACTGTTGTAACAAATAATCCCATTGCAACTACTACGCCAAATATAAGTGCGATGTTTCTAAGTTTTCGTTCGTAACGTGGTAATAACCAGACAATTAAACCTGCCAAGACGACTAAGCCAATCCAGATTTGCCAGACAGGGAAAAACAACGAAATCACAAATAGAATAATCACACTTAGGCATATTGCTACATAAACTCCTGGAAAACCTTCACGATATAATAAAATCAAAAATGCTGCAAACACAAGAGCTACACCCGTTTCATTTGAAGCTAAAATTAAAATCGGAGGAATAATGATAATCAATCCCGCATTGAATTGGTCTTTGAAACGAGAAAGATTCACTAAGGGCGTACTGATATATTTGGCTAATGCTAAAGCTGTTGCTGTCTTGGCAAATTCGGCAGGTTGCAGAGAAAAACTACCAATTTTAAACCATGAATGCGAACCTTTTACCTCTGAACCAAGAAGTAAAACTGCTAAAAGTAGAAAAATAAAGAAGGCATAAATAAAGAAGGCAAAGGTGTCATAAAAGCGATAATCTATGACCAGAATTGCAATGATGAGCAATACAGTTGACCCAAGAAAGATAAGTTGTTTCCCTGCATTTGATTCAAAAAAACCTGCATCACCAATCCAGAGCGGGTTTTCTGGGTTATAAATGGCAGCATAAATATTTGCCCATCCAATGCTAACGCAAAGAATATACAACAAGACTGTTACCCAGTCTAAATTTTTTGATATTTGTTCTTCTCTTGCCAAATCTTGATTTAATTATTTATGTGGTCGGGTAAATTAATGATAGAATGAGTGAATGATAAAATTAGTACTGTCATTGTCGAATTATTCTATCATTCTCTCATTCTCTCATTGAGTCACTACTTTAAACGTTTGCTATTTTTATTATCAGAATTTACTGTTAAAATATCTTTTGAAGTTTTAACAGGTATTGGTATTGGTTGCGGCAGAGGAGTTTTAGGTTGTGTCTGTGTGATTTTCAGTGTATCAGGTTTCACGGGTGGCGGAACGGGCTTGTTGATATTCCAAAGGGCAGGAATGTTCATCATAAAACTTTTGTTCATCCATTTTTCACTCATGGCTTTTCTCTCTACTTTTCCCTTAATGAATTTTTCAATCACTAAAGACGCAATTGGGGCAGCTGCAAAACCTCCGAAACCTGCATTTTCTACAAAAACAGCAATGGCAATTCTGGGATTATCTTTCGGAGCAAAAGCAATAAAAATTGAATGGTCTTTCCCTACTCGATTCTGAGATGTTCCTGTTTTTCCACAAATCTGAATATCTGGAATCCTTGCCTCAGCAGAAACCGTTCCTCGGTTCACAGCATCCATCATACCCCAAATCACGGGGTCAAAATGGCGTTCATCAATTCCTACCGAAACGTGTTCTTTGTATTTTGGGTCAATTTCGCCCAATTTCCCAACGCCTTTTACCATGTGTGGACGAATATACCAACCTCTGTTTGCCATAATAGCTGCAACATTTGCCATTTTTACGGGGCTAACAACTAATTCACCTTCACCGATACTCAATGATGCAACGTTAGAAAATTTCCAACGATTTTCACCTTTATAAACTTTATTGTAATATTCTACACTTGGGAGTTTCCCTTTTTTCTCATTGGGTAAATCAACTTCTAACTCTTGTCCAATACCAAATTTTGCCACCATTTCATTCCATCTCTGGAGTCCGATGGCAGATTTTTTGAAAACATTTGGTTCAGGATTATTATAAATGATACGTTTGAAAACTTGGTAAAAATAAGGATTGCAAGACCATTGCACACCCGCATGAACTGTACCCGCTAATGGATGTCCATGACACTTTACGGGTGCCCCCGCATGACCAAATCCTGAGCCTGGTCCAATTACACCCATCTGTAAACCTACCAATGCTTGAATCAATTTAAAAGTTGACCCAGGACGATAATAGGCACTCGGTGGACGATTTACTAATGGATTCAATGGATTGAGTGCCAGTGTTTTATAGTATTTTGAAAAGTTTCTACCAGATAACAAATTGGGGTCGTAAGTAGGGGCAGAAACCATCGTAAGGATTTCGCCTGTACTTGGTTCAATCGCTACTACGCTACCAACTTTGTGCTGCATTAGGCTGTCTGCAAATTGCTGTAATTCTACATCAATAGAAGTATAAAGATTCTTTCCAGCGATGGGCATTTCGTCTAATTTACCATCTTTGAAAGCCCCTTTTTCCATGCCATTAGAGTTCACCATCATGTATTTGATGCCTCTTTGTCCACGGAGTTCTTCTTCGTAATATCGTTCCAGCCCTGTTACACCAACATAATCTCCCTGACGGTAATAATCTTCTCCTTTTGCTTCTTGGTCTTCTAATCTTTTAGGGCTAATTTCTCCGATATACCCCAAGGCATTCGCCATAGATTTTGACTCGTAACTACGCAAAGCACTGGTCTGAAAATGAAAACCAGGATAATCTACCATGACATCTTGGACACGGGCATAATCTTGCTGAGAAAGCTGACGGATAAACAAAGATGGACGTACTCGTGAATACGTTCTGGCAATTTTCGTGAGGCTATCGAATTCAGCCCTTGTAATATCAAAAAGGCTACAGAACCGAAGCGTGTCTGCTACTCTTGCTTTTTTAGGAGTAACATACAAATCGTAAATAGGTGTGTTAAAGACGATTAGCTTATTTTTTCTATCATAAACTTGTCCCCGAAAAGGCACTTGGACAATCTTACGGATAGCATTATTGTCAGCAGCCATTTTGTAGCTGTCGTCTAATACCTGAATGTACAATAATCTGGCAAGGAAAATAATTCCTATCAGAATGACAAAAGCTCTAATGAGCATTTTTCTAATCTCGTCCACGATGTAACTTGAGAATTTTAAAGTTTATTCTTTACAAAATTTGATGAATTTAATGTGTTTTCCAAGATAAAGATGGAATAAAAAAGATTATCAGAATTTGGATTGGCTTGATGTAGAAATTATAGGATTATAGCGTGTAAAAATTTGATTTTCTGACTATGGTACTCAAATTATTGAGGTAAAAACGAATGGCGTTCTACTTGTTGAATTATTGTAATAAAACTCTATCAAATTCATACCAAAGTGACTCATTTTCAGATTGATACTCGTAAGTTTTTTGTTTCATTTTACAAAATTACTTTAAAATAATAAGTGTAACAGAAAATGACTCTGTTTGATTGATAGAGGAGGTTTTTGCTATAAAGTGTCTTTATCTATTGGAATATTTTTGTCTTTGCAGTATTGTTCAATTTCTGAATTATTAGCAAAATAGCTATCGCAAAATTCGTCAAGTTCCTTTTCAGTGGACTTATAATACCGTTCCTCCGCAGTCATTAACTTTTCTGTTTGCTCAATAAATTGTTCAAACTCCTTATTTATTTTACAGAGTTTATCAATAGTTTTAAAATCCAAATCTTTATATTTTGCTTGAAAAAGAACTTTACTTTTATACGGATTTGCTTCAAGTTTAATAACTCCAATCCCAAAAGATTGATTTAATCTTTCCATTTCTTCAATTAAACTATCACTAAATTCAAAAGCAACTAAATAGCCATAATTTGCCCAACTTGAATTGGACACAGCTTGAAAAAATGCCTTTTTTAATTCACTATCGCTATTTACTTCTCTTTTCAATTCGTATGAACTTATTTTAAAAGTATCCATACGATTGATTGATTTAAGAAAATTTTGACTTGCCTTTGTATGAAGATTTAGAAAGCGAATACCAATCATATCTGGATGTGTCCAAATTTGATTACTGTCTTTTCCGAAAGTAGATTGTTCATGAAAAATGGTTTTCGAGTAAATAGATGTATTTTTCAAATAACTACTCAATAATCTATGTAAATCTCTTTCCTCATAAGTCTTTACTTTACCTGTTTTTTTAGGCTCTTCTATATCTTTCTCTAAGGTATTTATTAAAATATCAATACCAATACTTTCTTCATTTCTGGTTAAATAATAAGAATATTTTCCGCCTGTTTCCTTAATCCTTTTTACTCTTGAATCACCATATCTTATAAAGTCTCCAAGTAAAGCTGAAACTGTTGCTTCTGGGGTTTTTGCCGTTCCAAAATCAATATATTTATTTTCGATAATATGATTACATACTTCTAAATAATTAGTAGTTCTATTAATATCTTCTAAACTTTTTAGAATTGCTTCTTTGATAGTCATTTAAGTAGTAAATTAATTTTTAATTGATTTTGTGACGTCATTACGGGCAAAGCAAAGTAGTATGTTGAGTACCAGAAAAGGCATTCAAACACCCTCCCAAAATTCCAACAGATTGCCACGCTACGCTCGCAATGACAGCTTTTAGGCATCTTTTTTTGAGAAAACCCCTACAAATTCTTCTCCAAAAAACCCGTCATCATCGTAAATAAATGCAAGCGAGTATTACCTCCGTAGATACCATGATTTTTGTTGGGATATTGAGATAATAGAACGAATCTGTCTAAGCCACTGCAAAACCCGTATAAGAACGTTTGGCTGGGGCATGAAAAGCCAAGACTATATCTTTCCTCGGAATACCTGACTCTGCGAATACATCTGCAAAACCTTCATCTGTTCCGTCATATTCAATATAAACCTTTTCGTTTTTTATACGGACGTGCAGAATACAACCGTAACTCCGACTATCATGTTTCCAAGCGTTATGATAAATCAAGTAATTCATTTTATTCGGGTCTTCAACCAAATAAATTTCTTCATCCAAATTAGACTGCATCGTAAGGATGTAATCGTCTAAAATTTTCTTAATAATTGCCTGATATTGAGCTATCTTTTCCATGAGTGAATTATTGGATTTTGCACATAATAGAACGATTGGAACTGTTTGTTGGCTTTGATGAGGGCATCTTCCAACGATACTGAGTTCTGGAAATGTACGTTGTCGTCGCCTGTGCCGTGGACTAATAGGAAATTGCCTTTTAGGTTTTTGGCGTAAGTTACGGGCGAGTTTTCGTCGTAACCTGTGGCGTTTTCTTGGGGTGTTCTCAGGAATCTTTCGGTGTAAATGGTGTCATAAAAACGCCAGTTCGTTACGGGTGCAACGGCAATGGCAGTCTTGAAATAATCTACCCCTTGAAACAAACAATTGGACGACATATATCCACCATACGACCAACCAAAAATCCCGATTCTGCCTTTATCCACGTAAGGCAATGAACCCCAATATTTTGCCGCTTCGATTTGGTCTTTTACCTCCAATTTACCCAAATTCAGATAGGTACATTTCTTGAAATCCGCTCCTTTTCCGCCCGTTCCACGGTTGTCCACACAAGCCACAATGTAGCCTTTTTGTGCTAAATGCTGAAACCACATTCCGTTAGAGGCATCAAATTGATTCAAAACTTGCTGACTTCCTGGACCTCCGTACAAAAACATAAATACTGGATATTTTTTCTTGGGGTCAAAATCCGTTGGCTTAATCATCCATGCGTTCAATTCGATATTTTCTGAGGTTTTGATGGTCATAAATTCTTTTGGTGCGATGTTATAATCCTCCAATTTCTTGCGTAGAGCGGCATTGTCTTCCAAAACCTTCACTAATTGACCCGTCGGGGCTTTGTGCAAACTTACCTTCAAAGGACTGTCTGAGGCTGTATTTTGCAAGATATAAAATTTAAAATCCTTACTAAAATTGGCAGAATTCATGCCTTTCGCCGAAGTCAATTGTTTCTTTAATTTGCCGTCTAACGAAATACTGAAAAGTTGTCTTTCAATATTCGACATCTCCATTGAAGTAAAATATAAAGTCTTTGATTTTTCATCAATGCCGTAGAAATCAGCTACTTCCCAATTACCCGTCGTGATTTGTCGAATCAATTTTCCAAACATATCGTACTGATACAAATGTTTGAAACCATCTTTTTCAGACGACATTATGAATGACTTATTATCAGCTAAATAATAGACATCGTCCGCAAAATTCTCAACGTCCACGTAGGTCTTACTTTCTTCTGTCAGAATCACAAACGTTTTGCCCGTACTTGCCTCTGCGTGTAGGATTTCCATTTTGTTTTGTAAACGATTTAACCTATTCAAAGACAGTACGTTAGCGTCATTTGTCCAACGGATTCTTGGAATATATTGGTCGGTTTCTTTGCCAATATCCACTTTTACGGTTTTGCTATCGGTGAGGTTAAAAATCGACACTGTTACGATTGAATTTGCCTCGCCCGCTTTGGGATATTTGTACTTATAATCAACGGGGTACAACTTGCCCCAAGTCTGCATATTGTACTCTGGCACTTTGGTTTCATCGAAAGAAATAAAGGCAATTTTCTTACTATCGGGCGACCATTGAAAGGCACGAGCGAAAGAAAATTCTTCTTCGTAAACCCAGTCGCAAGCTCCGTTCAAGATGTGATTCCACTTGCCATCTGTCGTGATTTGCTTCTCGATCATAGTTGCCAAATCGACCATGTACATATTGTTTTGACGGACGAAGGCTACCTTTGAACCATCGGGAGAGAAAGTCGCAAACATTTGCTTTCCACCTTTTGATAATTGTTCTAACTTCTTGGTTTTGAGGTCATAAACAAAATTTTCTTCTCGTGAAGAGCGGCGATAAATGGGTTCACTTTCCGTAGAAATCAGAATTTTTTGCTCATCTGCCGAAAGTGCATAATCCTCGATAGCGACTTTTTTGCCGAGATTTTCTACACTCGTTCCTGCATCAAAAAGCGTCTCAACGGCAGCACCGTCCGTTACTTGGTGCTTCACGATTTTGTCAGTTTCTAAAGCCGAATAAAATGCTCCGTCTTTCATCCAGTTGATTTGCTGAACGCTATTTGAGCGGAATGTTCCCTTTGCCCAAATGTCTTCGAGTGTAATATTTTTCTTTTGTTGAGCCGTGAGCTGTGAGCCGTTAGCAATGAGTAAGATAAGGAATAAGAATTTGATTGATTTTTTCACTTTGTTGATGGGGTTTTAGACTATATTATTAATTTGAAATTTAACTCAGATTTTGGACAGTTCAAATAAAAACAACCTCATTAATGGTCTCTTGTCCGATAGATTTATTGATGAGAGAAATGATTTTTTGCTTTGCTAAAAGTAGTTCATTCCGAAGCGGGGCAGAATCAAATTGTACAAAAAGTGTTTTTTCTTTTACGTAAATTTGGGTAGTTCTGGCAGCGATTGGTTCGCCCATAATCTGCTCCCAGTGTGCTACAATGGAGGTTTCATCGAATTTCGACTGCAATTTATACAAGGCAAGTAACTCATCTATCGCTTCCTTGAGCGAAGAAGTCCCTGTCTTCCGACGAACATTTTCCCGATTAAATTTATAATATTGTGCCATGGAAAGTGAAAGGGATTTGAAAATTTGAAAATATATCAATTTGAAAATTAATAATTTACCCGTTAAATAGATAATTACTTTTAGCTATTTACTTTCCCAAATTTACGGTAATTCTTATAAAATGAAATCATCAATTTTGAATCATGCCAAGGTTTTGGTAGATGAACGTGTAAAAATAGCACAAGATGCTATGGATGCCGCTCAGCAGTCTGCCAACGGAGAAGGTAAAAGTTCGGCAGGAGATAAATACGAAACGGCTCGTGCTATGGGGCAAATTGAGCGTGATATGTACGCTCATCAGTACGAATTGGCAAAACAAGATAGAGCAATTCTGGAAAAAATTGATGCCAATATGAGTCCTCCGCAAGTAACGACGGGGTCTTTGGTGGAAACTTCTTCGGGAGTTTTCTTTATTTCTGTGAGTGTAGGGAAACTTGTTGTAGAAGGTAAAATCTACTTTGGAGTTTCGCCACAGTCACCGATTGGGGCTTTGTTAATGGGCAAGAAAAAAGGAGAGACTTTTCAATTTCAAGGAAAAATTGCGACGGTTTTGGGTTTGAGTTGAGAAAACTATCATTGGATAGTTTGTTGTTTTAGAAATCAGTTTTCTCTCTTAAATTTTGAGTACTAATAATAAGTTTAGCATTAAAATATGAAAATCCTGCATACCGCCGACTGGCATTTGGGTAAACGCCTTGATACTTTTTCTCGTTTGGAAGAACAACGAGAAGTCCTTCAAGAAATCTGTGAAATTGCCGACCAACAAGCCGTTGATGCCGTAATTGTAGCAGGTGATTTATTCGATAATTTTAATCCGTCTTCAGAAGCTACCGAGCTGTTATACAGTACATTACATCGTTTATCCAATAATGGAAACCGTGTTGTAATTGCCATTGCAGGTAATCATGATTCGCCTGAAAGAATTGAAGTTCCTGATGCCTTGGCTCGTGCTTGTGGGATTATTTTTGTGGGTTATCCCAACTCAGAAATTAAAGTTTTTCGTACGCAAGCAGGTGTAGAAGTACTACAAACTGATAAGGGTTTTGTAGCATTGAAGTTGCCAAAATGCGAATTTCCTTTACGCTTAATTCTGACTCCTTATGCCAATGAATTACGCCTCAAAAAAGACTTGGGGGCAGAAGAATCAGAGGATGCTTTGCGGGTACATTTGCAAAATCATTGGCAAGAATTAGCCGATAAATATTTTGATAATCAAGGTGTAAATATATTGGTTAGTCATCTTTTTTTCATGAAAAAAGGAGGCGAACAACCCGAAGAACCCGAAGACGAAAAACCGATTCTGCACGTCGGTGGTGCATCAGCGATTTATTCAGAAAATATTCCGAAACAAACGCAATATGTGGCTTTGGGGCATTTGCATCGTTACCAAGTTATTGATAAAAATCCTTGTCCGATTGTCTATTCAAGTAGTCCATTAGCGTATAGTTTTGCGGAAGCAAATCAGACAAAATTTGTTATTCTGTTGAATGCCAAACCGAATGAACTTATTGATTACCAGAATATTGCATTAACAAAAGGTAAAAAATTGTTAAGAGGAAAATTTGATAATATTGACGAAGCCGTAGCTTGGTTAGAAGAGCATTCCAATGATTTAGTAGAGGTAACCATCATTTCTGAAAACTACTTGGAAGTAACCGACAAGCGACGTTTGTTAGATGCTCATCAGGGTTTAATTCAGATAATTCCAGAAATAAAATCACAGTCAGACAATACAGAGGAAAGCACAAAAATTGACCTAACGATGGGCATGGAAGAATTATTTGTTGCTTATTTTACACAACACAAAATCTCAAAAGGACAAGAACCTTCCAAGGGTTTAATGGCAATGTTTCGGGAGGTTCAAGGAGAGGAGGAGGGGTTATAATTTAATGGATAATTGCAAATGTCCACCAAAGCCAATTTCTACAATTTTCTGTAATGTCGAAATTCGGACCTCTTTGATGTCGTTTTCAATTTTTGAAATATAAGACTTCGTTGTACCACATTTATCCGCTAATTGTTCTTGGGTTAAACCTTTAGCTAAACGAGCTTCATGTATTAAAGCCCCAAGTTTAAATTGTTCGTAGCCAGCTTCTAAAACTTCTCGTTTTTCTGTACCACGCTGTCCGTAATGTTCATCTTTGAACTGTGCAAGTGTTTTTATATTATCCTTTTTCATTATGATATTCCTCCATTATTTTTAAAGCTTTGACAATTTCTTTTTTTGGTGTTTTTTGCGTTTTTTTCTGAAAGCCATTTGCTAAAACCACTAACTTGCCTTCATCAAAAAAACAGAATATTCTAAAAATATCACTACCCTGTTGAACCCTAATTTCATACAAACCATCGGTACTTTCAACGTGCTTTAAGTAAGTTTCTGGCACTTTTTGAATCTCTTCAATTAATTCAAAAGTCCAAATGATTTTATCTTTCACTTTGTCTTTTTGCTTGACAAAAAAATTAGTGAAATAATCTTTCATAAAAAATAATGGTTCTGTTTTTAGGAATATTGTCCACGAAGAGTATTTAAAAGTTTCACTAAGGTACAACTTATTCTTGGCTTGAACAGAATTAGAATTATTATATTTCTTGAAATTGTATTGGTATGAAGGATTTTGGAAATTCAAAAGAAGAGAGGAGAAGTAATCTGATAGATGTATTAGGTAACGAAATTTAACTTGTTGAACTACTGAGATTTTCAGTAGTTCAACAAGTTAATAATGAATCTGTTTGAACTAATTAGTTACGCTAATTAATCCAAGCGTATTATTCAATGTTGTACCAGTGATTGTGTAATTGGCAGTTGAACTATCGCCAGACTCATAGACAAAACCCTGAGCAGCAACATTATCATCTCCCCAAACTACATCAGCGTGTAGCCATACTATTGAGCCATTCGGTACACCTAAATCACCTGGGTCTGCAGTACCTGTTTGTCCAAGAGGAAAAGAAGGACCTGTCTGTGAACGTAATTTTTGATGATTTGAATCTAAATAGTCGAATGAAATACCGACATTGAAACCACCTCCATCATGAAGGGTAAATTTACCAACTGAAGTTGCCATTTTGTAAAAAGTTTGATGTGTTTTGTCTGCATATTCCCGTGTCGCAAACTTCCACGACTCTGTTTGTTTGAGTGATACAAAGTTGGCAAAGTTCTATTTCTCATATTAGCGTAAAAATACCTGTTTTAGAAAATAGGTATCTTTGCGTATTATCAGTGGTATTTGTACGAAAATCACCCCTCCACCCCCTCCGCAATAAATTAAAACCATTCATCATAATTTTAGTTTTACAAGTAAGAATTTTCGCAATTTTGAACATACTTTCAACGAAGTTCTATCGTTTATTTTAATTATCAGAACTCATAAACCCCACCTTTACCATGTTTAAAACTAAACTACTTTCTTTTTTATCTATCATCGCTATTTTCTCTCTTTTTGCTTTTTCAAACGAAGACCTTATTGACAAATTAGTAGCAAAACTCGAAAAATATACTCGGGAAGCTCCACAAGAAAAAGTCTATCTCCAGACCGACAAACCGTATTACATGGCTGGTGAAACTATTTGGATGAAAGGCTACTTATTTGAATCTCGAAGCCATAGTGTGGATTCTGTCAGTAGGGTGCTTTATGTAGATTTGATTGACCAACAAAAAGGCAAAATTATCTACCAAAGAATCTTGAAATGTAATGCAGGAATGACCCACGGAGACATTGCCCTCGGTGACTCACTCACAGAAGGAATGTATCAGCTACGTGCTTATACCAATTATATGAGAAATTTTCCAGAAAGTTTCTTTTTTACGAAAGATATTAAAATCTGGCAAGGCTCTGTAAAAAGTCGTGCCGATGATAGTAAAATTGCAGAATTCGCTAAGATTTCAGACCTCCAATTTTTACCAGAAGGTGGCAATATGGTCAATGGATTAGATTCTCGTGTAGCTTTCAAGGCAGTCAATATAGCAGGAAAAGGCGTTGATTGTAACGGTTTTATTTTAGAAAATGAAAAAGATACTGTTGGCGTAATCAAAGCTGAACATTTAGGAATGGGTGTTTTTAATCTTACCCCAGAAGCAGGTAAAACATATACTGCCAAAATCATGGGCTTGGACGGAAAATATACCGCATTTCCTTTACCAGTTGCCTCAGAACAAGGTTATGTTATGGCGGTTGATAATGCTACAAGTAAAGAAAATGTCAAGGTTTTTGTATTTAATAGTTCGCCAAAAGCAGAAAGTTCAGGCGAATTAGTAGTGATTGCCCATCAGCGTGGGAAGGTTTGTTTTGTTGGAAAAGGAGCAGAATCAAAGAAATCTTTTTCAGCGAATATTCCTCGTTCAAAATTTACTGATGATGGGATTGTCCAGCTAACACTTTTTGATGCTAAAGGGAATCCTCGTGCAGAACGTTTGATTTTTGTGAACCAGAACCGTCAGGTTAACTTAAAGGTTTCTTCGGATAAAAATTCATATAAAACTCGTGAAAAAGTAACACTTTCTTTGGAAGCAACCGATGCCGATGGAAAACCAATTGCTGGTAATTTTTCAGTTGCTGTAACGGATGGTTCTCAGGTATTAACAGACCCGAATCAAGAAAATATGCTTACTTATTTATTGTTGGGGTCTGATATTAAAACATCTCATAATCCGAACGATTATTACAGTATTCTTCGGGGAAATATTGAGCAACCTGCCTATTATTTCGATAAAAGTAATGCAGAAGCTAATCGTCATTTAGATATTCTGATGATGACCCACGGCTGGAGACGATTTACTTGGAGTGATGTTTTGGCAGAAAAATATCCAAAGTTTGATAATATGCTTGAAACTGGGCTTTCTGTTACTGGAAAAGTACTAAGACCGAATGGAAAGATTTCTAACAACGCCATGATGACGCTTATGTTGAAACCCAAAGAAGGTACACCAATCTTCACGATGACAACTGGTGATTCATTGGGGCGTTATGGTTTTTATGACCTTGATTTTACGGATACTTCGTCAGTAATGGTGCAGGCTACGAAAGAAAAAGGCGGAAAAAATTTAGACGTAACCGTTGACCCATACACCCCGCCGATGGTGAAAATTGTAAAATCTCCTTTCAATCCGATTGAGTTTGATGCCCGTGCTTTAGCATTATTTTTAAAGAAAGCCAACGAAGCAATCGAATTAGAGAAAAAGTTGAAGTTGGATAAAAATCAAATGTTAGAAGAGGTTGTCGTGAGAGCCAAGAAAGAGAAACCTGTCGATAACCGTAAAATCTATGGTAGAGCGTCGAATTCGGTAGAAGTAACAGAGCAAAATTGTGTGGGTTTTCAGAATGTTTTTCAATTATTGCAAGGAAAAGTCCCAGGTGTGCAAGTAGTAGGTAATAGTGTAATTATCAGAGGGGCAAGTAGTTTTCAGTCAAGCAATGCACCTTTGTATGTACTTGACGGAATCACGAGTGATGATGTTGGTTTAATTCAAAACATTCCCCCTTGCGATGTCGAAACTATTGATGTATTGAAAGGTGCTGAAGCATCTATTTATGGTTCTCGTGGTGCAAATGGTGTTATCTCAGTGCTGACACGCCGTGGTGGAAGTAACCGAGACTATTCTAAAGACATTATTCCTGGGGTTATCACGACAAAGAAATTAGGATATAGTGTTGCCAGAGAGTTTTACGCCCCACGTTACGATGTCCAGAAACAAGAACACGTTCGTCCAGATTTTCGCTCAACTTTACAGTGGTCGCCCAATGTAAAAACTGATGCCAACGGAAAAGCAACCTTAACATTCTGGAATACAGATGGTATAGGAAATATGCTAATCATTGCCGAAGGAGTAGGAACAAACGGACGTGTAGGCGTAGGTAAACATGAGTATATTGTAAAGTAATTCTGTCTAAAAAAGCATTACTTAAACACCCCAAGAATTGGTTTTAGGAATTTTTCTAAGCTAATTCTTGGGGTGTTTTTTTATAATAATACTCAGCTCGCAAATACCTCTACTAAATCTTCTCTTCTAATAGTACAATTCTCGAAAAATAAAATTATTCCAATATATTTTGTAATTATCCTCCTGAGAATGTTTCCTGAAAATTATTTTTTATAAAATTCTAAAAAAAATAATAAAAACTTGAAACCTTTTTAAAGTTTCCAAAGTTTAGTAATTGGAAACTCTAAATGTATTCAAAGTTTCTGATGATAATTCAAGCCATGGAAATCAAAGAAAGAATCATTGCAAAAGCTCGTGAGCAATTTTTTAGATACGGTGTAAAATCCGTAACGATGGATGATATTGCCAGTGAGTTGGGTATCTCGAAAAAAACGATTTACCAGCACTATGAAGATAAAGATGCCATTGTAAACCAATTGATGTTGGGCGAGATGGCAAACGATAAATGTGAATGGGAGGCGTTAAACCAAAACTCAAAAAATGTGATTGAAAAAACCGTAAAATCAATGGATATTTTCAAGCAGGTTTTTTCAGAAATAAATCCATCTACGTTTTTTGACATTAAGAAATATCACCCCAAAACTTGGGAGCTTTTCCAAGAACATAAACAGAACTTTATCTTAGGGGCAATCAAACAAGACCTTATAGAGGGTATCGAACAAGGTTTTTTTAGACCTGAAATCAAGGTAGATATTTTAGCAAAGATGCGAATGGAACAAATTGAGTTAGGTTTTGACCCTCAGATTTATCCACCTAATAAATTTACTGTGGTAGAAGTAGAACTTACCCTGCTCGACCATTTTATCAGGGGGGTTCTCACAGAAAAAGGATTAGAAGTATATCAAGCATATCAACAGTTAGCAGCAGACAATAAATAGTTTACCGAATGCTGTTGACAAAATTAAAACAAGACAAATTTATGAAAACAAACCTACGGAGTAAATGGCTAATTTTTGGTCTATTACTTTTATCAAATGTGGTGTTTTCTCAGCAAAATTTCACCTTGCGAGAAGCCATAGACTTTACAGTCAAAAATCATATTTCTATCAAAAATGCTCAGTTGGATATTCTCAATGCTGATGCACGGGTGAGCGAAATCAAAGGAATTGGCTTGCCACAGGTTAGTGGTAATGTAGGTTATACGAATAATGTCTTGATTCCAAGATTTTTTATTCCTGCTAAAACCTTTGACCCAAATGCTGGTGATGGTGACGTAGTTGCAGCAGAGTTCGGTGTTGCCAATAGTGGACAGGCAGGAATCGGACTAAGCCAATTACTATTCGATGGCTCATATACGCTTGGACTCAAAGCCGCAGATGTATATAAGGAACTATCTAAAAAAGCCCTTGTCCAAAACAAGCAACAAGCTGCCGAAAATGTTACGAAAGCCTATTACGGAATTTTGGTAAACGAAGAACGCATGAAACTCTTGACGCTCAATATTGGTCGTTTGGATTCATTATTGCGTGATACCAAAGCATTAAATGCCCAAGGTTTTGTAGAGAAAATTGACGTACAACGCCTTGAAGTTCAGTTGAGTAACCTAAAAACTGAAACTAAGAATGTAGAACGTTTACAGGAGCTAAGTTTTCACCTTTTGAAATTTCAGATGGGTAAGAAAATCTCTGAAAATATTGTCCTAACAGATAAACTACAAGACATTAATATATCTGAATTAAGTCCTGATAACGAGTTTACCTTGAAATATGGAGACCGTATTGAGTATTCTATGTTACAAACTCAGAATCGTTTAGCAGAATTGGATTTGAAAAACCAAAAAGCAGCGGTTTTGCCAAGAGTCATTCTAACGGGAAATTATGGATATTCTGCTGGTCGTCCTAAGTTTTTTGATTTGATAACAAAAGAATGGTTCAGTTCGGCTTCGATTGGTTTCGTGGTTCAAGTTCCGATTTTTGATGGTTTTCAACGAAAGTATAAAGTAATACAGTCTCAGAATAATTTGCAGAAGGTAAAACAGAGTTTTGAATTATTAGAAAATTCGATTGATTTACAAGTAAAACAAGGACAAATTACTTTGAAGAATGCCTATGAAACGCTCCAAGACCAAAAAACAAATATGGAATTGGCAAAGGAAATTGTCCGAGTTACGAAGATAAAATACAAGCAAGGGGTAGGTTCAAATTTGGAAGTAATCAATGCAGAAATCTCGTACAAAGAAGCCCAAACTAACTATTTTTCAACTTTCTATAATGCCTTAATTGCCAAAGTCGATTTGGATAAGGCGTTGGGGAGGTTGTATAATGAATGAATTTCAATGAGTGAATGATAGAATGAGTGAATGAATGAGTAATGGTCACAGACTATACGATTACACATTTACAACATTAAAAAACATTCACTCATTCTATCATTCACTCATTCTTTCATTAATATTTATTCACTCATTCTATCATTAAGTTTAAAATGAAAACAAATACATACATATTATTAGCATTAATGGCTATTTTATCAGCTTGTAGCAAGCCCGATAAAAAGACTGAATTAGCCGATTTGAAATCTCAACAGAAAGAGATTGAAGGTAAAATTAAGACCCTTGAAAAAGAGTTGGGTACTACGGAAAAGAAAGCCGAAGCAACACCAATAGTCGTTGCAGTGAGTCCGATTCAAGCACAAAATTTCAAGCATTTTGTTGAAGGTCAAGGAGTTGTAACTTCCAAAAATATTGTCATTGTTACGCCACAAATGGGCGGGGCAATTACGGGTTTATTTCTAACTGAAGGTCAGTCTGTGAAAAAAGGACAATTGGTAGCTACGATAGACAATGCGATTATGAAAGAATCTATGTCTGAAATCAAGCATCAGTTAGAATTAGCGGTAACACTTTTCAATAAGCAGAAAACCCTTTGGGATCAACAAATTGGAACAGAAGTACAATTTTTACAAGCCAAGTCTAATAAAGAGGCTTTAGAAAAACGTATTGTTACAATGGAGACACAGATGGGTATGAGCAAAGTATATGCTCCTATTTCTGGAACGGTTGAAAAAGTTATTCAAAAATCTGGTGAAATGGGAATGCCAGGAGCTCCGATGGCTCAAATTGTGAACGTTGGTGACTTGAAAGTGATGGCAAAAATTGCTGATACCTACGTGGGTTCTGTGAAAAGAGGAGACATGATTACGGTTAAATTTCCAGACATCAATAAAGAATTTACGACCAGAATTTCATTGGTAGATGCCTTGATTGACCCATCTTCAAGAACTTTTGGCATTGAAGCAAATATTCCAAATTTAGGTGGTTCGTTGAAACCAAATCAAGTAGCGATTATTAATATTAACGATTTGTCAAAAGCTAACGCCTTGATTGTC
The DNA here is from genome assembly GCA_013298865.1 of Cytophagales bacterium. Taxonomy (GTDB): domain Bacteria; phylum Bacteroidota; class Bacteroidia; order Cytophagales; family Spirosomataceae; genus JAAFJL01. Next base: position 19,823 of record JAAFJL010000094.1, read on the forward strand.
AGTCAGAATATTATCCAAAAAACTGAATTAGGCGACCTCGTATATGTAGCCGTTACAGAAAATGGCAAAAAAATCGCCAAAGCTAAAAAAGTAAAAACAGGAATCTCGTATAATGGAAACGTTGAGATTTTGGAAGGACTTACCTCTGGCGAAATGGTGATTACGCAAGGGTATCAGGATTTGGTTGATGGGAGTTTGATATCGTACTAATGAGTGAATAGTTTTCCAATGAGTGAATGATAGAATGAGTGAATGAATGAGTATTGGACACGAAATATACCACTATTTATTACTTCATTCATTGAAAAGTATTCACTCATTCTATCATTAAAAAATCATTCAATCATTAAATTATATGGAAAAAGGGGACTTTGTAGAAGCGTTTAAAAAGCGTACAAAGCAATTCACTTTAAGATGTATTCGTGTTTTTCAGGCACTTCCAAAAACAGAAGAAGCAAGAATTATTGGTAAACAGTTTCTTCGTTCAGCAACCTCGGTTGGAGCAAATTATAGGGCTGTTTGTAGAGCAAGAAGCCAAAATGAATTCTTTGCAAAATTAAGCATAACTATTGAAGAAGCCGATGAAACCGTCTTTTGGATGGAACTTCTGATAGAATCTGAAATTTATACAGAGACTAAAATGAAGGAGTTAATGGAGGAAGGCACAGAAATTATAAAGGTATTATCAACAGCAAGAAAATCAGTATCGAAGTAGTTTTCAATGAATGAATGATAGAGTGATAGAATGAGTGAATATTATACCACAAATAATCACTCATTTATTGAAAAATATTCTATCGCTCTCTTATTCATTCATTAAAAACCATTCTATCATTCACTCATTCTATCATTCATTCATTGAATATGAACAACCTTGAAAATAACGAAGCCCTGACCAACGAAAAGCATGGTTCGGGAGCGATTTATAATATGATTGGTTGGTTGGCGACCAATCAAAAAACGGTGTATTTGTTTACTACCGTACTCTTTATTGTGGGAATGGTGATTTATAACATCCTGCCCAAAGAGCAATTTCCTGACATTAAAGTCCCACAGATTTATGTGCAGACTATTTATGCAGGAACAACGCCAACGGATATTGAAAATACCATCACGAAGCCCATCGAGAAGCAAATCAAGACTATCTCTGGCGTGAAGCGTGTGAAGTCAAATTCGCTCCAAGATTTTTCTATCATTTTGGTAGAATTTAATCCCGATGTGAAGGTAAACGATGCCCTCCGTATGGTAAAAGATAAGGTGGATATTGTTCAATTACCCAAAGATTTAACCAAAAAACCCGTTGTCCAAGATGTTAATTTCTCGGAATTTCCAGTAATGAACATCAATTTGGCGGGAAATTATCCTTTGGCAAAATTGAAAACCTTTGCAGAAGTTCTCAAAGATGATATCGAAGGTTTACCCGAAATCACTCGTGTGGACATCGTGGGGGCATTAACTCGTGAAATTCAAATCAATCTTGACTTGTACAAAGCACAATCGGCTGGACTTTCGTTTTATGATATTCAATCTGCCATTCAAGGCGAAAACGTCAATATTTCTGGTGGTGAATTGAATGTTGATGGCGTGAGGAGAACACTCCGAGTAAAGGGTGAATTTAAGTCAATGGCTCAGATTCAAGACATTCAATTACGTTCGTCTTCGGGTGCGATGATACGCTTGGGTGATGTTGCCGAGGTTGTAGATGCGAGCGAAGAACAACAAGATTTTGCTCGTTTGGATAACAAAAAAGTTGTCACCCTAAACGTTATCAAACGAGGTGGTTCAAACCTGATTGAGGCAGCTGAGAAAATTAATAAAATTATTGAAAAAGCCAAAGAAAGCACTTTACCCCAAGGTTTAGAAGTCAGAATTACGGCTGATACCTCAGAAAGAACCAAAGTAGAAATTGATGATTTGGTCAACACCGTAATCCTCGGATTTATCTTCGTGGTATTGGTTTTGATGTTCTTTATGGGTGTCAGAGATGCCATTTTCGTAGGACTTTCTGTGCCTCTATCGGCTCTGTTGGCGTTTATTCCTTTGTATTTCTTAGGTTTTACGCTCAATACCATCGTACTTTTTGCCTTTTTGTTGGGTCTCGGAATTGTGGTGGATGATGCCATTGTGGTAATCGAAAACTCTCACCGTATTTTCAATAAATACAGACATATTTCTATCGTAGAAGCCGTTAAATTGGCTGCCTCAGAGGTTTTTATACCTGTGCTTTCGGGTACGGTCACGACGGTTATGCCTTTCGTTCCCCTCCTCTTTTGGCCTGGGATTGTGGGTGAATTTATGAAATATTTGCCCATCACTTTAATTTGTACTTTGATAGCCTCTCTGATTGTGGCGTATGTGATGAATCCTGTGTTTGCAGTTTCGTTTATGAAACGCCATGACGAACACGGAGCGGTTGATACGAGTGTAGCATCCTTGAAAAAACCGATGATTATTTTGGGTATTTGTGCCTTGTTGGGCTATGCTATCAATGTTGGTTTAGGAAATTTCTTTTTATTGATTGCCATTTTATACGCTTTCAATCACTTCATCCTAACGCCAAAAATTATCGTTCCTTTCCAAGAAAAAACATTACCCGCTTTAAAGCAAAAGTATGAAAATTTGATTTCTTGGTTGATTACAGGGTATCGCCCAGTTTGGACAGTTTTGTCGATGTTTGCCTTATTTTTTGTAACCATATTTTTATTGACTATCGTAAAACCAGACGTGATTTTCTTCCCAAGTGGCGAGCCTGACGTGATTTATGTTTACAACAGTTTACCCATCGGTACGGATGCAAAAGTGACAGATTCTGTCAGTAAAGTTTTAGAGAAAAAAGTTTTTGAAATTATCAAGCGTGAAAAAGCCGAAGTTGCTATCAACTCAGTGATTTCTAATGTGGGTAAAAATGCGGGAGACCCATTTAATCCTGATAGGGCTCCAACGCCACAAAAATCAAAGATTACGATTGCTTTTGTAAGCGGAATCTATCGTCAGGGCGTTTCTTCTGAAAAAATGTTGGGCATTTTTCGTAAAGAAATCAAAGCGTTACCTATTCCAGGAGCTGAGATTTCGGTGGATAGAGAAAATAATGGACCACCAACGGGAGCTCCCATTTCAATCGAAATTGCAGGAGATGATTTCAAGACTTTGGCAAAATTAGAGAAAGACGTGCGGGCAGCCATCGACAAATCGGGCATTAAAGGTATCGAAAAATTGAAGTCAGATTTGATTACGAACAAGCCCGAAATCATCATTGATGTCGATAAAGCGAAGGCACAACGTGAAGGTATTTCGTCGGCACAAATAGCGATGGAAGTACGAACAGCCTTGTTTGGTTCTGAAATTGCTAAATTCCGTGACGATAAAGACGAGTACCCAATTCAGTTGAGAATCAAAGCGACAGACCGCAATCAGGTTGAAAAATTATTGGGTATGAAAATCGTCTATCGTGATATGGTTATGGGTGGAATGTTGCGTGAAGTACCTTTAAATTCTATCGCAAATGTCTCATATTCAACGACTTTCAGTCAGATTAACCGCAAGAACCAAGAACGTATGATTACGTTGAGTTCAAACGTGTCGCAAGGCTATACCGCCAACGAAATTGTACCACAGATTGAAGAATTGACCAAAGAATTGAACGTGC
>JAAFJL010000093.1 GCA_013298865.1 Cytophagales bacterium
ATAGCCATCTCCACAAAACTACTTCACAAATTTCGCACAAAAAACTTAGCAAGCCTCAGAACAATTGAGGGTTTTGTCTCGTAACTTTGTAGATTCTCAAATTTGAACCCAAAATTGCAAGATGTCAATTATTAGAAACACATTTATTGACCATTATATCCGAAATCATGCTGATGCTTCTGTAAAAAGTCGTGGAGTTAAAATTTTTAGTCAGGGTAGTTGTGAGTTAAATTATGTTGACACCAAGGCGGGTGGAGAGGCAAATTTCAAAGTCAGAAGTGATTCTGGAGGCAGTAAATACAAGGTAAATATTCGGGGTTTTAGTTCTGGAAAAATGTCCTCTTCGTGTTCGTGTCCGTACGACTGGGGCAATATGTGCAAGCACGAAGTAGCGGCTTTGTACTATTTAGACCAATATTTAGCCACGGGCAACAATGCCATCGGAACAGATATAATCAAGATTGAACCTACACAGTATAAAATGTTGGATTCGTCAATTCCCATCAAAAAAATGGATGACGAAACCCTCAGAAAAATGTGTCCAGATTCAGCCTGGAAAGGGATTACCAGTGTAAAAATGCCTACTATTAACTCAGTTTTAGGTCCATTGATTTCTTGTGAAATGATTTACAAGAAAGAAAAATATGACATTCGTTTTGTCAAAAATCGTGAAAGTAATACGGTCATCACGGCGTGTTCTTGCAATGCCACACAGCCCGAACCACTTTGTGTTCATAAGGTTGCGTCAATCATGGTTATCAGGGCAAAGTATGGAATGAATCCTTTCGAGACCTTTGACCAAAATCGGGATACCGAGAAAAATCTCCTTTTGGCAGAATATGGTTTTTCAATCAAAGATGATTTAGACCAAAAATTTGACTTCAAAATCAATCAAAATGGAAAACTTGATTTAATCCTACTTGACCCATCTATTCATAAATTGAGTCAGTTTCAGGATTGGAAAAAATTTCATAATCGGGTCGGAAATACCAGCGTCGGGAATCAGGTCATTAAATTGCCGTCCATAGAAGAAGCAGACGAAATAATCACACTTTACACCTTCAATAAACAAGAAAAAGGAGTTATTCCAGACGTTAATTTTGTGCCATTGGTCGGAAAAATCAACCCAAAAACTGGTAAATTCTCTAACCTTACTTCATTACTAAGTCATTACGGTTCAATTTCAGAACTCCCCCCCATTACGGCACAAGATAGTACCCTCATGCGGCTTTCTAAACAAATGCTATCGGCAGAAGTAACAGCTTATCTGAAGAAACTCAAGTTGATTTCAGGTTGGTACGTGCAGATGAACGAAAACACATTAACAGAAGAAGCATTTCTGAATGCACAGTTTTATATTGGTGAAGTTTTAGAAAAAATATTGAGTCAACTCCACGACCGCCGTGTACTGGTTGGTCAGAATAATTATAACTATGTAAATCAAATGCAGGAAGTGCAAATCTCTCATTTGCACCTAAAACCTTCGCTTGCTTTGAAAGAAGACAAAGAGTTTGTTACACTGGAAATGTCTTTCAAAATATCAGGTGAAAATATTCCATTCAAACAGTTTGCACACATCAGTTATTGGCTTTTAGAACACGAAAATACTGTCTATAAAATTGCCTCCGTCGAAGACGCCGCCTTGATTCATCATTTCTCGAAAACAGGAATGATTCGGGTAAAAATAGACAACTTCGGGGGCTTCTTCCAAGACTTTGTCGTGCCACTTACGAACCGTTTCGATGTAAAGATTGATACTAATCAAGTATTTGAAAATCAAAAACTTAACTTCTATGAGCCACAGGTTTTCATGAAGGAAGACGAAGAACATCTAATGTTTGTTCCTGTGTTTGTGTATTATGAAAATGAAAAAGAAATTAATGCTGAAAAACCAAGGCTAATTGAGTTTGCCAATGATGGTAGAACATCAAGGATTAGTTATGATAACAATAAAATTGTTGTTCAAGAAAGAGAAGTAGAAACTGAGCAAGTTGTAAAGAATATTTTGGAGGAATTACACCCAGAGTTTTTGATGCAGGCGGATAAACCTTTCTATTACTTGCCCTTCAACGATGTCATGAAAGAGGGTTGGCTTTTCAAGTTTTTTGAGACATTGAAAGAAAAAGATATTCCAATTTTTGGTTTTAATCAACTCAAAAAATTTAAGTATAACCCCAATAAAGCAAAATTTCAAATCAGGGCTTCTTCTGGGATTGACTGGTTCGATATGCAAATGGAAGTGCATTTTGGTGATCAATTTGTGTCTTTGAATGACATCAAAAAAGCAATTTTGAACAAACAAAACTACGTTGAACTAAAAGATGGAAGTTTGGGAATGTTGCCTGACGAATGGTTAGAAAAATACGGCAAACTTTTTAAATTTGGTAAAGTCAAGGGTGATGATATTCGTTTATCAAAACTCCACTTTTCGATTATTGATGATTTGTACGACCAGATTTCAGACGAAAAAATTCAGAAAGAAATTATGGATAAAAAACGTAAACTTCTGAATTTCAAAGAGATACAAAACGTTCCTTTGCCACAAAATATGACTGCAACTTTGCGGGATTATCAGGTTGAGGGTTATAAATGGCTAAACTTTTTGGACGAATTTAGCTGGGGTGGTTGCCTTGCCGATGACATGGGATTAGGAAAAACTGTCCAGATTTTGACTTTTATCCAAGAACAAAAAAATCGAAATCCGAAAGGCGTGATTTTGGTCGGAATGCCCACTTCACTGATTTTTAACTGGAAAGCTGAGATTGAAAAGTTTTGTCCGAACCTGAAAGTTTATGTACATCGTGGGTCGGATAGAACTAAAAGTACCAAGATTTTTGAACGCCATGACATTATTCTGACAACCTACGGAATGCTTCGGCAAGACGTAGAGATGCTCAGGGAAATGACTTTTTCTTATGTGATTCTTGATGAATCTCAGGCAATTAAAAACCCTGATTCCTTGGTTTCAAAGGCGGTGAAGTTGCTTAATACCAAAAATCGCTTGGTCATGACGGGTACGCCTGTTGAAAACAATACCTTCGATTTATATTCACAAATGGACTTTTTGAACCCAGGGCTTTTGGGTAGTCAGGAATTTTTTAGGACAGAATATGCCAATCCGATTGATAAAAATCAGGACAAAGAAAAAGCTGCCGAACTCCGCAAAATCATCTATCCTTTCATGCTAAAACGTACAAAGGAAGAAGTAGCAAAGGATTTACCAGACAAAACAGAAAGTATTATTTTCTGTGAAATGGATAAAAAACAGCGAAAAGTGTATGATACTGTTCGAGAGACATATCGTCAAAAAATTGCTGACCAAATGGCGGTGGTCGGAAAAGAGAAATCAGGCTTTTTGATTTTGGAAGGTTTAATGAAACTTCGCCAAATCTGTGATTCGCCCGCTTTGTTGTCGGACGATGCCAAATATCCAGATGATTCTGCCAAGTTAGATGAGATTATCAGAGAAATTGAAGAAAACGCTTCCAATCATAAGATTCTGATTTTCAGTCAGTTCCTAAAAATGTTGGACTTAATAAAAGCCCATTTAGAAAAACAAAATATCGCTTATGAGTACTTGGATGGCAAAACGGTTGACCGTGCTTCTAAGGTAAATCATTTCCAGGGTGATAAAGGTTGTAGAGTATTTTTGATGTCGCTGAAAGCAGGTGGAGTAGGATTAAATCTCACCGAAGCCGATTATGTTTATTTGGTTGACCCTTGGTGGAATCCTGCGGTAGAAGCCCAAGCGATAGATAGAACCCACCGAATTGGACAAACCAAGAAGGTTTTTGCTTATAAAATGATTTGTAAAGACACTATTGAAGAAAAGATTTTGCAACTCCAAGAAAAGAAAAAAGACATTGCCAAAGATTTGATTTCTACAGAAGCTGGTTTCATCAAAAAACTTACTCAAAACGATATTATTGATTTGTTTAGTTAGGAAATTTATTTTTGAGCAAAAGACCTCGTGAGAGGTCAAACATGATTAGCCATACGTGAAACGTGTGGAATTGAAACATGAGCGAATTCAACCCCGAATGGGGTTGAAGCAAGAAATTTCTTTATTTCCCCGAGTTTCACTCAGGGCTAATCAAATTTAATCCTTTCAGGATTCCAAGAAGAAATTATTGAGGCTGTAGTTTATTCAATTTTATAAAAATTAGAAAAAAACGTAAAGTTTTAAACTTAAATAGCAAATGGATTTTGGGAAACTTTCAAAATACGATGTCGAGAAAGTAGATTTTTCATTGAAAGTAGATAACGCTTTCAATGAAAAAGTGCTTCAAAAAACTTCCCAAAAACCTATTGTGAAAGTTGGTTGTCCCGTTTGGGCAAATAAAGATTGGAATGGTAAAATCTATCCTCACGCTGCCAAATCGCAAGATTTTCTGAAATTATATTCCCAACAGTTCAATACAATCGAACTGAATGTAACCCATTATCAGATTCCAACTGATGAAACCATTGAGCGTTGGCGAGCTGAAGCTGTAACTGGATTTACGTTTTGTCCTAAATTTCCTCAGATTATTTCTCACGATAAATTACTCCAAAATGCCGAAAGTTTGACGGAAGAGTTTTGTAAACAAATCTTGAAATTAGATACTTTTCTCGGAATGCCTTTTTTGCAATTAGCTCCGTATTTTACCCCAAAACAATTTACTATTTTAGAAAAATATCTAAAACAACTTCCTGATAATCTGAGGATTGCGGTAGAATTCAGAGAAGAAAGTTGGTTCAAGAATGAAACGATTTGGCAGGAAGTATTGTCGCTTTTGCAAAGCTACGGACATGGGACTGTCATCACGGATGTGGCAGGTCGGCGAGACGTAGTTCACCAAAGTTTATCCAACAAAATTGCGACAATTAGGTGGGTTGGCAACGAGCATCCATCTGATTATCATAGGATTGACGAGTGGATTCAGCGATTGAAATCTTGGTTTGAAAAGGGCTTGGAAGAATTGTATGTTTTCGTACACGTATGCGAGAATACCTACGCACCCGAACTGGCTACGTATTGGATTCAGCAATTAAATCTGCATTGTGGATTAGACATCAAATCTCCCAAGTTTTTACCCAAAGTAGAGCAAATGAGTTTGTTTTGAGGGAGTTTGTAAAAAATAAAGTACCAGTTTTACCACAAAAGGCATAAAGAAAACAAAAGTAGGTTGTCGCAAATCTTTGTTTTCTTTGTGCCTTTTGTGGTAATATAGACCTAAAGCCAGATCTCACTTCAACTTCATTTTCGAGATACTGATATTCGGGATTTTCTTCGCAAAAGTTGGAATATCATTAGCAGCAGGCATCATGACATCAGAGCTATCCTTCTGAATTTCTCCCGAAAAAATCACTTCAATTCCATCTTTTTTGTATTCGTCGGTTAGTCCCACGGGCATAAATTCTTTGTCATCAACCGACAAAATATACTGATAGCTGCCTCTGGTAGCAACATTTACACGAATTTTTCCTGGTTTATCGGAGTAATTTGACATAGTCGAAATATCATTTTGGCAGCTAATCATTGCCCCAAGCATGAAAGGAATAAGTAACTTTTTCATTGTTTTATGTTTTTGGATTTTTAAAGAATTTGCAAGAATATGGCATCAAAATCAGTTTTACAGAGCGTCGGTTAATACAAAGGAACCAAGAGGAAAAAAGTATGTCATTACAAATCTTTATTTCCTTTGTGCCTTTTGTAGTAAAAAGAAAGTACGTGGTACTTTTAAATTTACAAAGCTAACTCACTGACTGTCAGCCAACTCATGAGTCCAGCTCCAATTTCTAAAGCGGATTCATCAATATTAAAAGTTGGCGTGTGTACACCAGAAATTATCCCTTTTGCTTCATTTCTTGTTCCCAATCTATAAAAACAAGCGTCCACATGATGCGTGTAATAGGCAAAATCTTCGGCTGCCATCCAGAGGTCCAAATCTATAACGTTTTCTTGCCCCATAAATTCTATGGCTGCCCCTTTCATTCTACGAGTTAATTCTGGTTCGTTTTCCAAATACGGATAACCTTTCTGAATAAAAACCTCACACGTTCCGCCCATTGCTTCGGCTGTCATTTCGGCAATTTTTCTCACTTTGGCTAAACCCTCCGCACGCCATTCTTCATTCATTGCCCTGAAAGTTCCCTCAATATAAACCTCATTCGGAATTACGTTGGTAGCACCGTTGGCAATTACTTTTCCGAAAGTAAGCACCGATGGGAAACGGGGATTTCTATTCCGACTAATAATTTGTTGCATCGAAACTATGATATGAGAAGCAATCAACACGGGGTCGATACATATTTCTGGCATGGCACCATGTCCGCCTTTTCCTTTTACGGTCAAATAAATTTCATCGGCAGAAGCCATGTACATTCCTTCTCGAAAACCAATTTTCCCGACTGGAATATTAGGAGCAACGTGCTGACCTAACATTTTATTTGGAGCAGGATTTTGAAGGACTCCTTCTGCAATCATCACGCTTGCTCCGCCTGGGGCTTTTTCTTCGGCTGGTTGAAACACCAACTTCACCGTTCCCTCAAATTCGTTTCTTAGACTATTAAGAATTTTGGTAGTTCCCAACAAAGAAGCCGTATGAACATCATGCCCACAGGCGTGCATAACTCCCTGATTTTGAGATTTATACGAAATATCATTTGCTTCCACGATTGGTAGAGCGTCCATGTCTGCCCGTAGAGCAACCACTTTTTTAGTAGGATTTCTACCCTCAATAATAGCTACTAAACCTGTATTTGCAATTGGTATAGGTGTTATACCGATGGCTTTTAGGCGTTCGGCAACGTACTTTTGTGTATTGTATTCTTGGTAAGAAAGCTCTGGATTTGTGTGCAAATAATGACGATTTGCTATAATTTCAGCAGAAAATTCTTGGGCAAGTTGTTTGATTTTTTCTTTCATGGTACTCATTAAAAAAAGCCTGATAATGATTCAGGCTTATGATATTTTTTTGAACTTTTGGAGTTGCAAGTTACACTTTTCTGAGTGAATTTTCAAGAGAGATTAATTGTATATGGAGTGGATTCTAATACTCTGAGTATTGGACAGTCGCTCTGTATTTCAAGGTCTAAAAGTCCAAAAATCTTTTACGCCACTCACTTCTGAGCCTCCAGTGGTATTAATATTCGTCTGATACCCCAAACCAAGATAAACTGTTCCGTCTCTTTCGATTCGAACTAAAGATACATTTCCATTGCCAGGGTAATAGCCAGACAATTTCCATTGATTGGTGGCAGGGTCATATTCCCATAAATCCTTTAAGGTTCTTCTGGTTTTTTTGCTCCTACCCAAGCCATAATAGCATTTATTTTTTGATGTAAAAGCAACTCCATCAATACGTTCTTCGCCTGTGTATGGTGCTTTTTGTTGCCAAGAATCATCATCAGGATTGTATTCGTAAAGGCTTCCTCCTTTTGTAGTAGAACTTTTACTTTCTGTGAGCATATATCCTCTTTGTGTTGTACCAAAAGTTACCGTCTGTCCAACATTTTTAAAGATGCTATTTTTCTGTTGATACCACGTCAGGTTCGCAAATTCCCAGACTTCACCATTAGATTTTGTTTCTACTACAAAGCATCTTTTACCAATGTTCATCGAAAGCGTTTCGCCCTGTGTCGGTATGTCTTCATTGTGTTTTGACCCGCCAAAAAACCAAATTTCTTTACTGTAAACTTTAGGGTCTGGCAAATTTTCCACAAGCTGATACCCCCCGCCTATAAAAGTTCGCTCTTTGTCATAAGTTATCATGAATAGATTCCGTAGTCCTGGGGTTACACCAGTAGTAGCGAATTCAAAAGTTGTCCAGCCAATTCTACTGGTATTATAATTATACGTGTAATAGACTATTTTAGATTTTACGGTTCTATCATCAGTATTAATTAAACTTAGGGTAGTACCGTCACCGCCAAAATATAAGATACCCGTGGTAAAAGGAATTTCATCTGGAAAATCTGCAAATCTTTCCCAACGTGCATCAAATACTTGATTGGAAATCAGCTCGTTACCATAATAAATCTGTCCGCCAGCCTTTAGGTATGCTCTGAAATAATACGTTTTTGAAGCCTGTAAATTTTCGATATTTTTACTAAAACCTTGATTATTTGCCCCCACTATTTGTTTGCTGTTCTCAATCGTTGGCGAAGGTTTATCCCCATAAACAATCCCAAACTCATCATCAGCCGTTTCTCTTACCCCAGCGATTTCACCCTTAACTTCTACTTTAGTTTGGGTTTTATCGGTTATCACAGAAGTCAGGTAAATCTCTGGAAGGGGTTCTTCTAATTTTCGGTCGATATTACTACATGAAGACATTCCCATGAAAACCATGAGGAAGAACAAGAAGGGTGTACGAATGAATACGGGTTTTAGCTTAATATTCAACCTCTCCCCCAACAAGAAGTATTTTCGAGAAAAATTATGTGTTTTCATTTTTTTGAAATTTATTTTTTCGTTGCTCGTTTTTCGTTGCTTGATATTCGGTTTCTTCCTGACATCGAGCATCGAAAAACAAACATCAATCCCAACATCAAGCATCGAAACCTAATCTTTAGGCCAACCATCAGGTCTTCCACAAGTGGCATTTAGTATGGAGCAACCGCCATCTTTTGGCGTGAAATTAAGTGCATTGTTTTGAACCTCCAGAACATCATATTTGCCATAAATTATCAATCTCTTTCGAGAAATTCCTGCTACCTCAAAATAACCTAAAGCGTAATCTAATGGGTCATTGATATTACTAATATTACCTTGAATCGGTGCGGGTAATGGGTCTAAAATTGTACCCGTCCGACTGGATTGTTCTTGATAAAGTCGCCAAAACTGGTAAGCATCTCTACTGATTGAGAATTGAGTTACTTCTACAAAATGTTTTCCAACGGCATAAACTGGCGAGAAGAATACGGGTCTTTTTCTGATAGGGTTGCCATTGATTAAAGCATCGCTTTCAATATCTATTCTGGTCTGAAAACGAGGTACCCAACAAAAATTGGCTCCACTAAAAGAATCACAAGAATTTGTACAAAATTGTCCTCCGCAGAACCTTCCAATGCGGCTATATCCGTAAGCATACCAGCGATAGTAATTTTGTTCTTTGGCGGGGTCTTTTGTATCAAGATAAACTGTGTATCCGTCTGGTTCTGTGGTATTTACAATATCTTCATAAATTCCGTACAAGCTATCTATGGGCGGACAAGCAAGCATTTTTGTAGGACTTGACTCAAAAATTCGCCCCTCCTTTAAGAAAATTTTTAGGGTGTAAGTTCTTCCCACTTTTCCAATATATGACTCATCAATCGAGCGATAAACGCCTCTTTCGGAGAGGGATTGTTCAAATTCTACGCTTTCGCCTAAGTCGTCGGTTACGGTTACTCTTGCTCCAGAAATTGCCAAATTGAGGTTTAAATAATTGGATCTAACCAAATTGCCAGAATAACTTAATTTAATGACATAGGGAGGTTTGTCGTTGGTGATACCACCCTCGACAATCAATTTCACTGTTTCACTTCTGAACGGAATCTGAACTTCTTCCACGCAAGAAATGAAAAAGATGAGTAGTAGAGTTATGCAAAACCAAGATTTCATAAGTCAAGAGTTACGTCATATCAAAATGAGTATGGTTTAATCTTTAGGCCAACCATCAGGTCTTGAACAAGAGGCATTTAATAATGAGCAACCACCATCTTTTGGCGTGAAATTAAGTGCATTGTTTTCAACCTCCAGAACATCATACTTGCCTAAAATCACTAATCTTTTACGAGAAATTCCTGCGACTTCAAAATAACCCAAAGCGTAATCTAACGGGTCATTGATATTACTAACATTGCCTTGAATTGGTGCGGGTAGTGGGTCTATAATTGTACCCGTTCGGCTGGATTGTTCTTGATAAAGTCGCCAAAACTGGTAAGCATCTCGGTTAATTGAAAATTGAGTTACTTCTACAAAATGTTTTCCGATGGCATAAACTGGAGAATAAAATACGGGTCTTTTTCGGATAGAATTTCCATTAATCAGAGCGTCGCTTTCAATATCTATCCTTGTCTGAAAACGAGGTACCCAACAAAAATTGAATCCGCTCGTAGGGTCTCCTATTGACGGTAAAGCACAGGTATTTGAACAGAATTTTCCACCACAGATTTTACCTACACGGCTATATCCGTAAGCATACCAGCGATAATAATTTTGTTCTTTAGCGGGGTCTTTTGTATCAAGATAAACTTTGTAACCATCTGGTTCTGTGGTATTTATAACATCTTCATAAATTCCGTACAAGCTGTCTATGGGCGGACAAGCAAGCATTTTTGCAGGTTTTGATTCAAAAATTCGCCCTTCCTTCAATAAAACTTTTAGGGTATAAGTTCGTCCGATTTTACCAATATATGATTCATCAATCGAACGATAAATGCCTCTTTCGGAGAGTGACTGTTCAAATTCTACGCTTTCTCCTAAGTCGTCGGTTACGATTACTCTTGCTCCAGAAATTGCCAAATTGAGGTTTAGATAATTGGCTCTAATCAAATTTCCAGAATAACTCAATTTAATTACATAAGGCGGTTTGTCGTTGGTGATACCACCCTCGACAATCAATTTCACCGTTTCACTTCTGAATGGAATCTGAACTTCTTCCACGCAAGAAATGAAAAAGATGAGTAGTAGAGTTATGTAAAACCAAACTTTCATTAGTTGAGAGTATTATAAAATTGAATCAGTAATTTCTTTTTTGAAATCCTGAAAGGATTAAATTTGATTAGCCCTGAGTGAAACTCGGGGAAAATGAATTAATCTGTAGCTTCAACCCCTTTCGGGGTTGAATTCTCTCATTTCTCTATTCCATACGTTTCACGTATGGCTAATCATATTTGACCTCTCCCGAGGTCTTTTCCCAAAAAAAATTACTAAAATTGAATGTGTTAAGTCGTAACTATTTGATAATCAAATCAATAATACAGATTAAAAGTAAGTGATGGGATGATTGAGCCTAAGACCGAAAGCTGATAAAAACGATTGGTTCTGTTGAATCTCGTGCTATAAATGGAATAAGCATTGTTTCGCCCGTAGAGATTGTACAATGAAAAATTCCAGACTGCATATTTTTTCTGGTCTTTTGAATGTCTGGTGTCTTTTGAAATAGACAAATCCATACGGTGATAATCAGGCAGGCGGTCGGCATTGCGGAGGGAATAATTGTTGCCAAACTGATTATTAAAAATAAATAATCCGTCTGGATAGGTAATCGGGCGACCAGTTGTATAAGTGAAATTCCCAGCGAAAGTCCAACCTTTTCCGACTTGTGCCGAAACAGAACCCACCACATTATGAGGGCGGTCAAAATTTGATGGAAACCAATCACCACGATTTACAAGGTCTAAAGGAAATGGCGTTTGCACTTTGGCAAATGAACGAGAGTAGGTATAACTTCCCTGTCCTGTAATCTTTCCCTTATTTTTCTTGAAACTAATTTCTACCCCATAGCTTTTACCAATGGCATTCAACAAGCCTGTTTCCAGAATAGGATTGAGTAATAATGTTGCTCCGTTTTTGTACTCAATCATGTTCAAAATATCCTTATAGTAGCCTTCAATGGAGGTTTCAAACATATCATCGTTGAGGTTTTTGAAGAAACCAATCGCATATTGGTCGCCTACTTGTGGCTGAATATGGGTATCACTGATTTTCCAGAAATCTACTGGTGAAATAGCGGTAGTGTTAGAGATTAAGTGCAAATACTGACGCATTCGGTTATAACTCAATTTGACCGAATTGTTATCATCGAGTCCAACTTTTAGGGAAAGTCTTGGTTCAAAACCACTGTAAGTTGTCATCACTTGTCCGTCTGAAAACGAAACCGAATCTATGATACTTTCTTTGGTTTTAGAAACTCCGACCTCATAATTATTGATTCTCCCGTTCCCTAACTGTGAGAAAGACGAGAATCTACCCCCCAATTGAATCGACAAAAGTTTGGTAATGGCAAATTCCCAACTGACATAACCAGCAGTTTCTCTGGCGAATTCATCCCTAACACTTTGTCGATTAATACTCGATTCGACTCCATCGGGATTCAAAGTACTCGGCGAAACCTTGTGATTGATGATGTTTGCACCCCATTCTATTTTGTGTTTTTCGGAAGGAGTGTAAAGAAAATTGACCTTAGCTTCTTGATGTTCGATAGAAGATTTTAGATAAAAACCATAAAAATCTTTCAACCCTTTCATGCCAAATTCGTAGTAGCTGTTCACCAGAACGGCATCTAAAGAAAGTTTTGAGTTAATGACGCTACTCCATTTCAAAGAAGCCGCCGTAGAACGCCAGTCGTAGAGGGTATCATCTGGGAATTTGAAATTGTCATAACTCTGATACGCTGATAGAGCAATGCTGTTATTTTTATTGAGTCGGTACTGTAATTTTGCATTTCCATCATAGAAAAACGCCCTACTTTTGGCATAGCGGTCAGGGAATTGGCTAATCATCCAGTTCGGATAGGCAACTCTCGCCCCTACCAAAAGCGTAAGTTTATCTTTAATAATTGGACCTTCCGTCATGACCCTCGCACTGATTGGTCCTGCACCCCAAGAAAGTCGCCATTTTTCGGGATTACCATTTTTTGTATTAATCGTCAATAAAGAAGAAAGTCGTCCGCCATAATTGGCAGGAATTCCACCCTTGTAAAGAGACACATCCGAAACAACATCTGGATTGACATTGGCAAAAAATCCTAATAAATGGGAAGTATTAAAAATCGGCATTTCGTCTAAAAGCACTAAGTTTTGGTCAACTCGTCCACCACGAACATTGAATCCACCCGCACCTTCGCCCACGGTTGTAACGCCTGGTTGCAGTGTGAGGGCTTTCAGAATATCAGTTTCCCCAAAAACCACAGGAATTTTTTTCAGAGCAGAAACATTGAGTTTGATAGTTCCCATGGTAACAGACCGAGTATTGTCTTCGGCTTTTTTACCCGTAACTGTTACTTCATCTAAATCTTTGGCACTTTCTTTCATTTCCATGTCCAGACGAGTATCTTCATAAAGTTTTAGTTCTTTAACTACTAACTTATGGCTCACGCCTGTGAAAGAAATGACGTATTTTCCCTGTAAAACCGAGATTGAATAGTAACCATTGGCATCAGTGGTGACTCCTTTTCTGAGCTGACGAACGGTAACAGAAATACCTTCGATGGGTTTTTTTGTAGCAAAATCTGTAACATAGCCTTCTATTTTGGCATTATAATTTTGTCCAAAACTTACCTGACTACAAAGCCAAAAGAGAAATCCAAACCCTATATTTGTAGAAAGAGTAGGAATAAGGTTGATTTTTTTCATAAAAATGGAAGTTATTGTATAGGTTTTAAATTGAAATGTTTTCATTCCATTAAAGAAAGAAAAACAATATTCTAAGTTACAGATTAAGATTTGTAATTAAAATAATAAAAGACGAATAAAATAATGAAACAGTTATTTAACATTTTATTGATTAGCACACTGTTGATTAATACCGCTAATATTTCAAAAGATACACCCAATGTTTTGACCAAAGCGGAGAAAAAAGGTGGCTGGATTTTACTTTTTGATGGTAAAACCACCGAAGGCTGGCGTGGTTACAAAGGGCGAGATATGAAAAATTGGAAGGTTGAACCCGACGGAACGCTGCATTGTACCAACAAAGTGAATGATAAATCTATTCGTTGTGATTTGATTACGACAAATGAATATGAGAATTTTGAATTGGCTTGGGAATGGAAAATCACTGAGGCAAGTAATAGTGGTGTGATGTTTCGGGTGAATGAAAATAATCCTCAACCTTATATGTCAGGTCCTGAGTATCAGATGATTGATGCTGACAAATACCCTGAACGACCAACTGTTTTGCAGGAATCTGGGGCAAATTATGATATGCACCCAAATCCTTTTTACAATGCAAAAAACATTGGCGAATTCAACCAAAGTAAAATTGTTGTAAATGGTAGCCATGTAGAACATTGGCTCAATGGCAAAAAATTATTTGAATACGAACTTTGGTCTGATGATTGGAAAAAACAAAAGGGCAAATCTAAGTGGAGGGATATTATTGATTACGGCAATTCTAAAAAAGGATTTTTAGCCCTTCAAGATCATGGTTCGGAAGTTTGGTTTCGGAATATTAAGTTATTGGTTTTGAAGTAGTAAAATTAAACGACGTTTGATTTTTTCAGAAACTCCACCAATTTAGCAAATGCTCTTGCACGGTGCGAGAGCGTGCTTTTTTCGGCGAGAGACATTTCGGCAAAAGTTTTACCAAGATTTTCTGGAACAAAAATCGGGTCATAACCAAAGCCTTGATTACCTCTTTTTTCTGTAATGATTTCACCCTCGACAGCACCTTCAAATTGAGTGATTACCCCATCTTGAATCAAAGTAATTACCGATTTAAACTGGGCTTTTCTATTAGATTTATCTGCTAATTTTTCCAGTAAAAGATTCATATTGTCTTCTGCATTACGTTGTTCGCCTGCATAACGAGCAGAGTAAACGCCTGGCTCGCCATTGAGGGATTCTACTTCCAGACCTGTGTCATCTCCGAAACAGTTAACTCCGTAATTATCAAATAGATACTGAGTTTTTTGGAGTGAATTTTTTTCTAAAGTATCTCCTGTTTCGGGCAATTCTTCGTTGCAATTAATGTCTTTTAAGGTCAGTAACTCAAAATCCTGACCCAAGAGAGCTTGGATTTCTTCTAATTTATGGGCGTTATTTGTCGCAAAACAGAGACGTGGCATAATGTGGTATGATTTATTTTTGTTAAAACATCAAGCAAATACCATACAAAACAAATTGAAAGTATCTTTGTTAAATAAAGATAATATTGAGAAGTTGATTATGGATAGGAATTAGCAAAAGGTTTAAAAAATATTGAATGAAAAAAGTAATTGTAATTGGGTCGGGGTTTTCGGGTTTGGCAGCAGCAACAAGTTTAGCAAGCAAGGGTTATGATGTAACCGTGTTAGAAAAAAATAGTTCTCCAGGCGGTAGAGCAAGAAAATTTGAGGTTGATGGTTTTACTTTTGACATGGGTCCCAGTTGGTATTGGATGCCAGATATTTTCGATAATTATTTTGCAAAATTTGGCAAAAAAACGGCTGATTACTACAATTTAGTTCGTCTTGATCCTTCGTATGCAGTTATTTTTGAAGGAAATGAGTCAATTATGCTTCCTGCGGGAGTAGAAAAATTGGCAGATTTATTCGAGAGCATGGAAGCAGGTAGTCGCCCGAAATTTCATGAGTTTTTGAAGCAAGCCGCATACAAATATGAAGTTGGAATTAATAAATTTGTTTGGAAACCATCAAGAAGTATTACCGAATTTTTGAGTTTGAAATTGTTGTACGATGTTACCAGATTAGATGTTTTTCAGTCTTTTCATAGTCATATTCGCAAGTTTTTTAAAGATGAGAAAATCCTGAAATTGATGGAGTTTCCTATCTTGTTTTTAGGGGCGATTCCAGAAAATACACCCGCCATGTATAGTTTGATGAACTATGCCGAGATTCAATTGGGAACATGGTATCCGATGGGCGGAATGCACGAAATTGTGAAGGGAATGGTGGCTTTAGCAGAAGAAAAAGGCGTGAAGTTTTTGTATAATCAGAACGTAACAAAGATTGATGTTGTAGCCGAAAAAGTTAGGAAAGTTATTACAGAAAAAAGTACTTTCACCGCCGATGCCATAGTGGCAAGTGCTGATTATCAGCACGTTGAAGAAAAATTATTGGGTGAAGATTTCAGGAATTATGACGCAAAATACTGGGACAAAAGAATGATGGCTCCGTCGTCTTTATTATTTTATTTGGGGGTGAATAAAAGAATTCCCAAACTGCTACATCATAATCTATTTTTTGATGAAGATTTTAAACTGCATTCTCATGAAATTTATACCGAACCGCAATGGCCCACAAAGCCACTTTTCTATGCTTCTGCCCCTTCTAAAACTGATTCGAGCGTAGCACCAGAAGGACACGAAAATCTATTTTTGTTGATTCCTGTTGCTCCTGATTTGGAAGATACTGAGGAAGTTCGTGAAAAATATTACCATATTATTATGGAACGCTTGGAAAAATATTGCGGCGTAAATATCAGAGAATCAGTAGTTTACAAAAGAAGTTATGCTCACAAAGATTTCAAGTCAGACTATAACGCTTTCAAAGGAAATGCTTATGGTTTAGCAAATACGTTGATGCAAACAGCTTTATTGAAACCAACCTTAAAAAGTAAAAAAGTACATAACTTATATTACACAGGGCAATTGACTGTGCCTGGTCCTGGCGTACCGCCCTCTTTGATTTCGGGTTTGGTAGTAGCAGATGAACTGGAAAAAGAAATTAGTTTGATGAGCTATGAGGCTTAGAAAATATATTTAACTGTCTATTAATCAGATATTTATAAAAATTAATAATTAGCAAAACTTCCCATGATGGATTTATATAATACTACAACTTTTGAATGTAGTAAATTGATTACCGAACATTACAGTACATCTTTCACGCTGGGAATCAAGACCTTAGACAAACGTTTTCATTTCCCTGTCTATGGAATTTATGGTTTCGTACGGTATGCCGATGAAATTGTGGATACCTTTCATGGTTACGAAAAAAAGACATTACTCGCCGATTTTACAGCCGATACTTACCGTGCTATCAAGGCGGGAATTAGTTTAAACCCCGTGTTGCATTCTTTCCAAATTGTAGTAAATCAGTACAAAATTGAACAAGAATTGATTGAGGCTTTTTTGTATTCGATGGAAATGGATTTGTACAATTCTGATTACAGTCAATCAGGTTACGAAAAATACATTTATGGTTCGGCAGAAGTAGTTGGTCTGATGTGCCTGAGAGTATTCTGCGAGGGAGACGAAGCACTGTATCAACATCTCAAAGAAGATGCTCGTAAATTGGGTTCGGCTTTTCAGAAAGTGAATTTTTTACGGGACATCAAAGCAGATTTTCAGGAAAAGGGACGTACGTATTTCCCAGAAGTAAATTTTGACAATTTCACGATAGAAGATAAACGCAAAATCGAAGACGATATTCAGGCAGACTTTGATGCGGGGTATCGAGGAATTGTCCAACTTCCGAAAGGAGCAAAAGCTGGGGTTTATTTAGCCTATAAATATTACCTCAGATTATTCGATAAAATCAAGGGTGTTTCGGCATCTAAAATTCAGAATGAAAGAATCAGAGTTCCTGATTTTCAGAAGATTACCTTATTAGCACAAACATATTTTCAGTCAAGATTGAATACGATTTAAGGACAGAAATTTATCTATCATTCATGGATTTACAAAACTTCCCAAAGGATTTCGTATCTTTTGGGAAGTTTTTATTTTTAGAATTAACCAAAAACTTTATCTACCAAATTTATGAGTAATACTACTTCCTCAAAAACGTCTTCTATTATTTTAGAACAAGAAAGAGATTTCGGTACTAAAATCAGTGCCTGCTTCACCTTTATTGGAGCAACTTTTAGACCTTTCATCAAAAGTGTTCTCTTTTTTGTTAGTCCACTTGCTGTTTTAGCTGGAATTTTTGGCGGATTGTATCAATCCAAAGCCATGGACAGCCTATTAAGTCCTACAACTGGTGGTGGCAATACTGCTGGTTTTGGTACAAATCCGTTCTTGGCAGTTATGGAAGCCATGAACTCCAAAGGAATTGGCATAACCAGCCCCCAGTATTTATTGATGTTACTTTTCACGGTTTTGGGGTCACTTGCCATGACAATCCTTAGTTTTGCAGCCATGCGAGCATACCGTGCCAATGGTGAAATTTCAGTAGATTCTATCTGGGAAAACTTCAAACAGATTTTTGGGAAAACATTACTCACGATGATTGTGAATTTTGTTATATTAATGTTTTTAATTCTTATAGTTTCTGTTTTTGGCGGATTGTTCTTTGGGGCAATAGCATCAACTGCGGGAAAAATTTTCATGGTGATTGTATTAGTTATTATTATTATTGTGCCACTTATGTATTTTGGAATTGTCTTTTCTCTTAGTCCAGCCATCACTGCTTTTGAAGGAAAAAACCCAACAGAATCAATTAGTAGGGCATTTTTTCTGATAAAAGATAAATGGTGGTCAACTTTTGGGCTTCTGATTACATTAGCTATTATCTCTTCATTTATGAGTTATATCTTTACTATTCCTGCGGCGATAATCCCTTTGTTGAAAGGATTCGGAGTTATTAGTAATTCCCCGATGACGAATTTTCTGATAATCCTTACCACCGTTTTCTCAATGCTTGGGACTTTTTTATTGTCTGCATTAGGGCATTTCGGCTTAGGTTTTCAGTATTTTAATTTAGTAGAAAGAAAAGAAGGAACTGGCTTGCTTCAACAAATCAATACCATTGGTACTACCCTAAAACCAAGTGAAGAAGAAGATGAATATTAAGATTTTCAAGATTAAGAAATACCAAAACTGGGGGCTTTTACTAATTTTTCTTTTGAATAGCTTTATCGTTTTTGCAGAGAAAAAAGCAGTAAAGATTCTCCCTTCGGATTCGTCCGTGGTTGTGCCTCGAACTTTGAAGGAAGGTACTATGGACGATTTGCGTAAACTAAAAGATTATCAATACCTTGAAGAAATGGCTGAACCCCCTGGTTGGTGGGATAAGTTTTGGTATGAAGTTTTAAAATGGTTAAATCAGTTTTTCGGAGAAAATAAATTTGGCAAAAACTGGACTATTGTTGCCTATGTTCTCATTGGTGCTGTGTTTGCTTATGTAATTGCAAAACTCATTGGTGTTGATTTTAGCGGTTTGCTCAAGAAAAAAAGTGGAATGCAAATTCCCTACGAGGCTTTCAATGAAGATATTCATGCCATTGATTTTCAGGATACTATCCAAGATGCTATCAATCAAGGCAATTTTAGATTGGCGGTTCGGCTCTATTATCTGAAAGCCCTCAAAGATTTAACAGATAAAGGTTTCATAGACTGGAAACTCAACAAAACTAATAGGAGCTATGTTTATGAATTGAAATCCCAGAGCTTACGTCCTGATTTTGAGATAATTACCTCTCAATTTGAATACGCATGGTACGGAGAATTCCCGATTGATGCACAAGGTTTTGAAGGTATAAAAACACAGTTTGCCGAGTTTGGGAGAAAAATTTAAAAACAACTCTTCCAGAAATCAACTAATTTTACAGATTATTGAGGTATGTAAAAAGAACCTGTGATATTTAAAACTTAGAGGATTAGAGAAATAGAGTTAATAATTTCCTTTATCGCTAAATCTTTAAGTTCTATTTTGGCTTCGTCTATTGGTACTGTGCCATTAAGTTTTTTTACCTGTCCCTAACGATTGATTTCCCTGAGAAAATTAAAATACATAATGCTTCGAAAACATTTTTTACTCGTACTATTCATTTTATCGTCCGCTTCACATTTACTTGCTCAGAGTGTGTATGCTCCTCTAAATCAAGATTATTATCATCTGATTGATCGTTTTGAAATCAAGTTAGGGCATTTTGCAGATGGTTTTCATAGCAGTGCTAAACCTCTTAGTAGAAAAGGAATTGTCCAGTTGGTAGATAGTATTATCGCCGACAAAAGTATTCCTTTGAACGAGCAAGAGTTTTTTAACCTTCGTTATTTGAAAAATGATAACTGGGAATGGGCTTCTGAAAAAAATTATGGCAATAGTGAAAAACCGTTATGGGGTAAAACTATCTACCAAAAAGCATCGGATGCGTATGCGTATCGGGACAAAGATTTTGAAATTCATGCCAGTCCAGTTTTTAATTTTGATATTGGCTCTGCAAGTGGAGGAAATCAAAGTACGGTATCGCTTAATACTCGTGGAGTAGAAATCCGTGGAAGTGTAAACCAAAAAGTAGCTTTCTATACCTTCTTGGCTGATAATCAGAGTCTTATACCTGATTATGTGAAAAATTTCGTGGACGATTATAATAAAAATGCAGGAGCTTCCCCCGCAAGATTTGTCCCAGGGATGCCCTCAGAAGGCTACACCAAAAGATTCAAAGAAGACCCTTATGGCACAGATTTTATTTCATCAAGGGCTTATATCGTTTTTCAGGCAAGCAAAAATATACAATTTCAATTTGGACATGACCGTAATTTTATTGGAACAGGATTTCGTTCAATGTTGCTTTCAGACAACGCACCGCCGTATTTATTCTTAAAAATTAATACTCGAATTGGGCGTTTTCAGTATCAGAATCTTTTTGCACAACTCAAAAATGCCTCTCCTGATACAACTTTTACCAGTAAAAATTTGCCATCCAAATACATGGCAGCACATCATATTAGTATCAATTTGTCTAAGAAGATAAACATTGGGCTTTTTGAAAGTGTAATATTGACTCGCAAAGCTGGCGAAGGTTTTGACATAAATTATTTGAACCCTGTAATTTTCTATCGTTCCATAGAAAGTTTTGCAGGAAGTACAGACAATGCCTTGATTGGTTTCGACATCAAAGCAAACCTTGCAAGAAGAATGTCTTTGTATGGACAAGTAATGGTGGATGAACTTTATGGTAGAGAATTATTTACAGGAAATGGTTTCTGGACAAACAAATTTGGTTTTCAGGCAGGTGTAAAGTTTATCAACCTTTTGGGCATCGAAAACCTCGACTGGCAATCTGAATTCAATGCGGCTCGCCCGTTTACGTATAGCCACAATACTGGGGCTCATTATTCGCATTATAGTCAAGCATTGGCACATCCGCTTGGAGCAAATTTTACGGAATGGTCGCACATTGTACGTTTTCAGCCTACAAATCGTTTGAATTTGTCTGGCAAATTAATCTGGGCAAATTTCGGAGAGGATACTAACTCAGGCGACAATGTAGGAAAAGATATCCTTAAAGACTACGATACAAGAAAGCAAAATGGAGGTTTTTTTGTTGGAAATGGACGCAATACGGGAACAACAATTATAGATTTAAGGGCGTCATTTCAATTAAAGCATAATCTTTTTATTGATGCTCATTATTTTAGTAGAAACTACGAAAGTGCAAAAGCCAACCTCAATACAAATGCCTCAATTTTCTCGGTAGGTCTGCGTTTGAACTCAGCGTATCGTCAGATGATTTTTTAGAAGAACTGGGAATGACCGCAAATAAAAAAGATACCCGAAAATCAGGTATCTTTATTTGTATCACTAACACACCAAAATATAGCTAAGTCTTACTAAAAAACTTTAGCCTTTATTTTAGAACGGTGATTATTGTGTAAAGTCACTTATTTTTAAAAAAGTTTTTATCTTTTTTTAAGTAAATTTTTATTTTTCTGAAAGAGTTTTTTTAGAAAAAACACCCAATGAACTGATTTACAAGACTATACGTCAGTTTTTGGAGTAAAATATTTTTCAAAATCGGAAATATATTACTGAAAATATTTTAATTATTTCCCTAAAAATTTCTCAAAAAAATCTGCCGAAGCCTTGTAAGCACTAATCCAATTTTTGTACAATAAAAAACTATGTACTTCGTCTGGGAAAATTAACTGCTCGAAATACACATTATTTTTTCGTAAAGCCTCCGCCAAAGTAACTGTTTCAGCAAAAGGAACGTTACGGTCGTCATCGCCATGAATTAATAAAACTGGTGACTTCCAAGTACCCACATAAGGCAATGGCGAAGATTGGTAAGCGATTTTTGCCCAGTCGGCACGTTTGGCGGCATCATAAGAAGGAATAAAGTTTTTTACAGTTGTATTCCAATCATGCACTCCGTGAATATCCACGCCAACGGCAAATAAATCAGAGGCTTTTGCCAGTCCCAAAGCGGTAAGATAACCACCGTAAGACCCGCCCCAAAGTCCAATTTTTGAGCCATCAACATCATCTCTATTTTTCAGGAAAAGTCCCGCCCCAACGACATCATTATACTCTGTTGCCCCCGTAGCCCCATAATCAATGGCTTCCCGAAACTCCATTCCATAACCAATTCCAGAACGGTAATTTACCGCCATTACTACGTAACCTTTACTTGCCAAATACTGGTTCATGGCATAAGCCTTGTGGTAATATTCGCCGTAATTAAATCCTAAAAGCATCTGTCTGCGAGAACCCCCATGAAAGAAAATTGCCGCAGGATGTTTGTCGCCTGGTTTATGATTTTTAGGCAAAAATAGTTGTGCAGGAATCTTCATTCCATCAGTAGCGGTAATCATAACTGCCTGTGGTTGAATCAATTGTGAAGAAGGAAACTCCGCAGGAATCATTTCTGAGGCGAAATCTTTCATCTTTCCATCTGCTTGTACATTACAGGGACGGGCAGGCGTACGAGCATCAGAACGCAAGCAAAATACTTGCCCATTACTCATTTGAACAGGCGACCATTCAATGCCTTGCCCAGTTGTGATTTGTTTTGCAGCACCACCTGCGGGCGAAACTTGCCAAATATGCCGACGGTCAATATCGCCAATATTTGTATTATAAATAATTGATTTTTTATCGTTTGAAAGTATCGCATATTCCACTTCACCATCATTGGGCGTGAGTAACTTTGGTTCTCCACCATTGGCAGAAACTCCGTAGAAATGATGCCAGCCGTCACCTTCATAAGGGAAAACCAAGAAATTATCGGCTGTCCAAAACATACGATTTTCTGCCACTAAGCCACCATCAAAAAATGCACTTCCACGTCCATTTTTAGCTTTCCAGATTTCTTTGCTTTTTCCAGACTGTACCTCAACAACCCGCACAGACCAAGGATTTGATGCTCTGATTGGTCCAAAAATTAAAGCATCTTTAGAAAAAGGCACACGAATAAACCCCAAAGAT
This sequence comes from Cytophagales bacterium, assembly GCA_013298865.1. Taxonomy (GTDB): domain Bacteria; phylum Bacteroidota; class Bacteroidia; order Cytophagales; family Spirosomataceae; genus JAAFJL01. Next base: position 22,788 of record JAAFJL010000093.1, read on the forward strand.
TTCCCGTCTGGTGACCAAACTGGGTCAGAGTCTAAATCAACACTGGTGTCTAAGTATTTGAGAGTCTTTGAGTTAAGGTCAAAAACGCCAATAAAATTATGATTTTCTCTGTTACTCACGAAAGCAATCTGAGAACCATCTGGCGACCACCGAATGGAATTTTGTGAACCACGAGTATGAAACAGTTTCTTGCCAAGGGCTTTTGTACTGTCCAAGCGAAGCGTAAAAACCTGTCCGCCCGATAAATAGGCAAGCGTTTCGCCCTTTGGGGAAATTCTGGAATATGAACCATTGGCTAATTTTCGGAGATTTTTACCGTCAATGCCAATCGAAAAAATGGCACGCTCTACACCTTCTTGCAAAGCCGCAGGATTGGGAATTTCTCCTGCTGAATTATTTGCCCCGCCTCTGATAAAAATGATAGAACTCCCATCAGGAGTAAAAGTTAATCCACTGATTTCCTGACCGTTATCGCCATCATAATTAGTAACTTTCTGAGGTTTAAAATCTGGAGCTTCTGCCATGAAAATATTCCGAGAACCCTGCTGATTGAAAACCCAAGCCACTTTATTACCTGTCGGAGAAGCCTTTAGTTCAGTAGGAAATGGGGCAGATAAAATTTGCTCGATAGAAAATTGAGCAGAAGTTTTTACCGAAAAAAGAATGAGCAATAAGAAGAAGAGTTTTTTCATGGATT
>JAAFJL010000095.1 GCA_013298865.1 Cytophagales bacterium
TTTTACCTGAGTCTATTTCGGCAACTTTTGCTCGTTTAAATGGCTCACTAAATGTACGAGTAATCTTTGTTTTGTCCATAAGTTGGGTTGTTTTATTTGTCAACCTATTTCAGGACGATACAATGAGGTAGATTAATAATATTGATTTATAAGTTGAAAATACACAAATTTTTGTACCACCGATAACAAAATTCGGGTACATAATTTTTTAAAATATTGATAATCAGATAGTTATATATATTTTTTGTAGCAGTAAAACTATCAATAAAATAAAAACCTATTAAGTATGAACTTTGTATCATCAAACGGAAAGAATGAATTAAACCCGTTTGATAAGATACAAAATGATACAACAAACAATTATCCAACACTCCTCAACTGAAATGGAGTTTGTCGAAAGTGTAGCTGATAGATTATATCACAAACACTTAAAACCTTTCTTGGAGCAACTCCATAAACCCACCCAAAAACCCCGTTATCACAGTCGAGCGGAGACAGCCAAAATTTTAGGTATTGCATTGAGCAACTTAGCGGAAAAGACTAAGGACGGGACAATTACCGCCTCACGTCTCGGTGGCAGAGTTTTATATTCTGATGAGGACATTAGAAAAGCTCTCACACAAATACGTACCGTTTAACCGTGTACGTTCACCAATTAAAACCGATTGTACAAACCCGTAACTCATTAAAATAGAGTTACTTAGACAAACAAATACAAACATAATGAAACAAGAATTTCAGAATAACGGAAAATCCGTTACCTACTACCGTATTGCCTTTACTTTGAGTGAACAGTCGCAACGGTACGGAAAAGAACCCATGATTAGGGATTTTAAGAAAGTCCCCACCGACCTAAAAATCGAAGAAACCATAGACCCAAAAATCAAACTAAGGAGCGAGTATTTACTCCGTGGAAGGACGGTAAACGGGAAATGTACTTTTCATTTAGGATTAGAAAAAACCTCATTCCCTCCCCTGTTTAGGAGTGCCTTAGACGATAAGAAAAAGAGTGAGGTACATATCATTTTGTCGGACGATTATAAAACAATGACGATGTATGTTTTTAATAATTTCAGAGTAGAACGCCCCGCCCGTCCGATGTTTCAACATGAATTTATCGAACATCTAAAACAGATAGGAGAATGGAAGAAATAAATTTTTACAACACTATCCACCTGACAGGGGAAGACCTGAAAGACGGAAAAAAACAGGCAGGAACACAGGCAGAAAAGATTTTAGACTTTTTGCAGGAACATTCAGAGGGAAAGTTTACCAGCTCAGAGATTAGAAAAAATTTAATTCAGAACGGTAAAATATCAGACAAAACCCAAGAATGTACGATTAGAGCGAGATTAACCGACTTATCAAAGAAAGACTACATAACCAAGTTATCTGAATTGAGAGATGGGTTTTATGGTAAACCAAACCACGTTTGGCAGTTGAGGACGGGACAATAAAAATGCGTGGGGAAATATTCCTCACGCATTCAATACTGTGTTCGATTGTACAACCCATACAAAACAAATTGCATGAATTAAACATATCACAAAGGTACAAATGATTGACGGAATTAAAACATACGACTTGAAAACCGACCCTCAAAAGTTAATCGAAAATCCGTATTTAGCTGAATATTGGGACACTACTTCGCATAATTCAGATGCAGAGATTAAAAAAGAATTTGCTGAATATTTCGGATTGACATTTCGGATAAAACATAAAAAGGTTAGGTTACAGGGCAGTTTACACAAATACCGTAATTTAGGAAAACACAATTACGATGATTTTTTTGCCGTGGACGTTGCGGAGGTTGTACGAAGATTAGAAGAAAATCTTGAAATTAACCTGTACAGTACACTTCTAAATAACATAGAATTTGGCGTAAATGTGGTTTTACCGTTTGGGGTTCACGTTGTATTGGATAATCTGATTGTGTACAAAGGACAGCCGTTTGAAAGGTTTTCAAGTAAGGGAATGAATTATTATCAATGTGAATTATCTTACTTTTTTATCAAGATATACGACAAAAGTAAACAGTACAATTTACCTGATAATGTTTTGAGATTTGAGATAAAAGTCAAGAAAATGCAATACTTTGAAAGAAGTGGAATAGCATTAAAGTATTTATCTGACCTCCTTAAAATGGATATTTACGAACCTTTGGGGAATATCTTAACAGAAGTATTTGAGGGTATTTTATTTGGAGACAATACGATAAATGAAAGTGATTTAACGACCAAAGAACTTGAAACATATTTACGTGGGAGCAACTCCAAGACGTGGACACCACGGAAAGGGGAAACGGAGCGTAAAAGGTTGTACCGTTTGGAAAATAGTTTTAAAGAGATTTTGGAGCGACACCGCACAGGCATAAATTTTAAGAGTGTGGTATCTGATTTAATCAGAGCAAAAAGTTTAGAATTGTCCCGTATATCCCAAAATTCAGAATATCAAAGTGATGTTTTATCATTGGATTTTGTCCCGTATCTACCAAGTGAAAAAGATAATGGAAAAAGTCTATTTGTCCCGAATATCTACTTAACCTATACAAGAGATACAGGACAATACACTAACACCAAAACAAGAAAGTGTGCAGGGTGCAGGAAAGTTTTAAAAGAGAATCAAATATCGTATTGTTCTGATAGATGCAAAATTGAAAAAGATGGACGTAATGCCAAGAGTAACGCCCGACACGCATTTATAAGAAAGTATGGTTTATTCTTGAATACCCCGTCATTATTTGATACTTAGGGAATGGTGAGATTATCAGAGCAACAAAAAGTTAAAAATCAATTCAAAAATTTAAAATCATAGAAAAAATGACAGCATCATTAAAAATTGAAAAACAAGATTACACAATCGAAAACATAGAGTTTCCAAGTTACTTGACAGATATGACATCAAACTGTGAAGACTTTGTGGAAGTCAAGAAAGATTTACAAGAAGTATTTACAGAGTTTTTTCATTCTGAAGGTTTCAAGACCAACGACAATACAGAGGGTTTTAGAATGTTGCATTACTCACTAAATGAGTTATTGGACGATTTGTTCACGGCTCACAATAACGGACGAATTAACCACGTACAGGAGCAAATGGATAAAATCCAAAATCGTGATAAAGAAGAGCCAAAGAAAGAAGTGCTAAATTAACGCACCTTTAAATTTTACTTCTATTTGTTTCTATTTTAGAATAATATTCTTTTGAAATAATATTTTGTAGAAAATAATTCTAAAAATAGAATAAATTTTAACAAATTATCAATGAATAAAACTTATCATTGCAATATTTTTAATAAACAGTTATTTTTATTGAAAATATAGAAAATTTAGTGGTTAGGGCAATACAGAACGTTCTTCATTGAGAGGAGCGTTTTTGTATTTTAGTCCACAGAAAGAGAACCCCACAAAACCCCACATTTGCCCAGAATCTAACGAACTTAACGACCTAAAAGAAAACTTGTCAAAACCGTACATTTTGAATGCAAAAACCTTACAAAACCTTACATTTTGGGTATGAAAACTTCACAAAACTTCACATTTTGAGCATAAAAACTTTACAAAAGTTGACACTGTAAAAAAGAAAAATATGAACGCAAATAACAACGGTGAAAATGCCAAAAACTGAACACTTTGAACACTACAAAAAGGAGTGAATTATTGAACCTGAAAACCTTACCAAACCTAACCTTTTGAAGTATGTGGAAAGGGTAAATAACAATGAGATAACAGTGAAGAAACTGTAAAATTAATAAGATAGAAATAAGATAGAAAGTAAAATTAACTGGTGCATAACAGGTGCAAAAGGTTAAAATTAAACGGTGCATAATCGGTGCAAAAAGTAAAATTAAATAAGAGATAAATAAGAGAAACGACCATGCCAGCGACAAAAAAGAACGAATTTTGGAAGTTAAGAAAACGCCACGGGAAACCGCCCAAATATGACGATGCAGAGACGTTTAGAGTAGATGCAAATAGATACTTTGATTACATAATTGAGAACCCAATTAAGAAAGAGGTTATTTACTCAATCAACGGTAAAACCGTAAAGGGTTATATCACTAAACAACGACCTTTCAGCATAACAGGATTTTGCGTATTTCTTGGTATTCCCAAAAGGAGTTTCTACAACATGGGGAAGGATGAAAGGTTAATGCACATCGTTACACGTGTGCGTGATATAATTTGGGTAAATCAATTTGAAGGAGCGTGTGCAGTAATTTTCAACGCCAATATTATTTGGAGGAAATTGTGTTTAGTCGAAAGGGAAGGTTAAGACTTGAAAGAAAAACTATTTTAGTGGTTAGGTGAATATTATGGAAACGTTTCTCATTTTGGGGAGCGTTTTTTGTTTTTAGGAGTGTCCCCCGAAATATTTGTAAAAGTGTCCCCCGAATTTCAAAAAAATAAAACGTTTTTCTAAAAGTGTCCCCCAGAGTGTCCCCCGAAAAAACACAAAACCCCTAACTAATTGATAGTCAGGGGTTTAAAACGTGTTGTTGTGGTAAAAGGCGGACTCGAACCGCCGACACACGGATTTTCAGTCCGATGCTCTACCAACTGAGCTATTTCACCATTTACTTCTTTGGTACTCCCCAATGTGTCATTTGGGACTGCAAAGGTAGGGAAAAGTTTTACTTCTGCAAAACCTACTTTGAAAATATTTTGAAATATTTATAAATAGTATGCTTGCATAACATTTTTCAAATAACAATCTTTGTATTAGTATCGGTGAACGGTTAAAGGTAAACGGTTTACGGTAAAATCTCAACATTTTAAATATATTTGTGTTTAATTAATATTTAGAAAAATCATTTCTTTGAGTTGGATGATATGCCGTTCACCGTGTACCGTTCACCTTTAACCGATTATCTCATGCACATTCTTCAACAAATTCTTTTCGTATTGGCTCTGGGTGGAGCTGGTTTCTTGATTGCTAAAAGGGTCGGGATTATTAAAAAAACTATTCTGTTGGGTCGTGCCGAAGACCGTTCTGATAATCCTTCTGAACGCTGGGGGACGATGCTTCGAATTGCTTTCGGACAAAAAAAGATGTTCGACCGCCCTGTGGTTGGCATTATGCACTTTGTCATTTATGCAGGCTTTATCTTGATTAATGTCGAGGTTCTCGAAATCCTATTAGATGGTATTCTTGGTACGCATCGTCTTTTCGCTCCATTTTTGGGTGATGTTTATCGTTTGCTAATCAACTTCTTTGAGTTCTTGGCATTTGGCGTATTGGTAGTTTGTGTGATTTTCTTGATTCGTAGAAATATTACCAAAGTCGATAGATTACAACCCACTCGGCACCGTGAACTGAACGGTTTTCCTGTGATTGATGCCAATACGATTCTTTTCGCAGAAATTGTTTTAATGACTGCTCTCCTCACGATGAATGCCGCAGACAGCGTTCTCCAAGACCGTGGAAACGAACATTATCACCAAGTTGGCACTTTTGCGTTCTCTGGTTTTCTAAAACCTATATTCGCTTCATGGTCGGACGGTGCTTTGGTTGCCTATGAGCGTATCACTTGGTGGTTGCATATTTTGGGTATTTTGGGCTTTGCTCTGTATGTAACTTATTCAAAACATCTTCATATTTTCTTGGCTTTTCCGAATACTTATTTTTCAAATCTGAAATCAAAAGGTGAAATTCCGAATATGCCAGATGTTACGAAAGAGGTTCAAATTATGTTAGGAATGGCTCAACCTGATGCTAATGCACCTGCCGAAATCGCCCGTTTTGGAGCAAAAGACGTGAAGGATTTAACTTGGAAAAACCTCATGGATGCCTACTCATGTACAGAATGCGGGCGTTGTACGTCTGCTTGCCCTGCCAACATGACGGGCAAGCAACTTTCGCCAAGGAAAATCATGATGGACACTCGTGACCGTCTCGAAATCGTGGGGGCAAACATGGCAGCCAACGGAGGGAATTTCGTGGACGATGGTAAATCGCTCTATGGCGATCATATTTCTGCCGAAGAGTTGCGTGCCTGTACAACCTGTAACGCCTGTGTACAAGAATGTCCGATTAATATTTCGCCTTTGGATATTATTTTACAAATGCGTCGTTACCAAATCATGGAGGAATCCGATGCTCCTGCGTCTTGGAATGCCATGTTCTCTAATTTGGAAAATAATCAAGCTCCGTGGAAATTCTCACAAAATGATAGATTTAATTGGGTTGAGGGAGTGAAATAGTTGTGATTAATTGAGGGAGAATGAGACGGGTTATGAAAACTGATGTTTAGTTGTATTCAAATCTTAAATTTCTTGAAACGTTATGTCAATTTTTGAAGCATTATCAAATTTCGGGTCTGACTTCATGCAGTCTGTGCGTGACGGCAATTTTTACCAATATATGCTACCGCTTTATGTGAGTATGTTGCTTGGAGAGCGGCTTCTGTACGTTCTTTTTGCCATGCGTTACGACGGTAAATCGGCATGGTCGAATGTGGGTGTTTCTACCCTCAACATGATTGTAGATTTGGTTATTAGTATCGTTATTCCCTTCGCCATTTTTGACTGGGTTTATGCAAATGTCAGAATTTTTACTTTACCCGAAAACGCTTGGTGGGCGTGGGTAATTGCTTTTTTGATACATGATTTGTGTTACTATATCGACCATCGTCTGGGGCATCGCATGGGATTTTATTGGGCTTTTCATCAAGTACATCATTCATCCGAAGAGTATAATCTTACCGTGGCTGCTCGTGGTTTTTTATTGGACGGTACTTCCCTGATAAAACCCATGTTTATATTGATGCCGTTATTGGGTATGTCTTTATTTCATATTTTGGTAGTAACTATTTTTACCAGTATTTATGGGATTTTTGTACATACCAAGTTGGTTAAAAGAATGGGAATCTTTGAGTATTTTATGGCAACGCCTTCCAATCATCGGGTGCATCATGGTTCGGATGTGAAGTATTTAGATAAAAATTACGGACAAGTTCTGATTATTTGGGACATCATTTTTGGGTCTTTCAAGATGGAAGAAGAAGAACCAACTTACGGTTTGACAAAGAATATTGAGACCCAAAACCCACTCAAAATTCAATTCACGGGCGTAAAATGGCTTTGGGAGCAAATGCAATCAGCCGATAATTTATCCGATAAACTCAAATATCTTTATATGCCCCCAGGCTGGCGACACGATGGCAAAGGCGAAACTGCGGAGGAGTTAAGAAGAGAATTGATGATGGTTGAAGTGCAATGAATCAAGTTATTTTGTGAAATACGGATACAATGCGGATAAAATACGGGTATAATACAGATATAATGCGGATATATTCGTAAATTATATGTTCATTTATTTCCCTAAATTATGTTTGAAAAAAAGCTATCTTTTAGTTTTGAAACTACTCAGAAAATCCTTCAACGGATAGGTTACATAGATACTTTCAAGGGCAAGTGGAATCATTTAGATAAAAGCGATAGTCGTTATTTAAAGGAACTTCGTCAGATTGCCACTATTGAAAGTATTGGTTCTTCGACAAGAATTGAAGGGGCAACGCTGACCGATGAAGAAGTAGCACAACTTATCAAAAAAGTGAAAGTTACGTCTTTCAAAAGTCGAGATGAACAAGAAGTTGTAGGGTATTATGATGTACTGGATTTGATTCTGGAAAATGCCAAAGAGGTAGAATTGTCAGAGAATCATATCAAACAATTGCACAGTATTTTATTGAAATATAGTAGTAAAGATAGCCGTCATAGGGGGCAGTATAAATCATTATCAAATAAAGTTGTTGCCAATTATCCTGATGGTAGTCAAAGAATAATTTTTAACACCACAGAACCGCATCTGACAGCAAAAGAAATGTCAGAATTGATGGAATGGACTATCAATCAGTTAGTTAATAAAACGACTCATCCCTTAATCGTTATCGGTCTTTGGGTTTATGAATTTCTATCAATACATCCTTTTCAAGATGGAAATGGCAGACTATCTCGCTTGATTACTACTTTATTATTGATTCAGAATGAGTATGATTTTGCTCAATATATTTCGCTTGAACACATCATCGAACAGCGAAAAACGGACTACTACCAAGCCTTGATGAATGCCCAACAATTTAGGTATTCAGAAAATGAAGTTGTGGCAGATTGGATGATTTTTTTCTTGGAATGTATTCAAATTCTTATTGAACGTTTGGAGGCGAAAATCAGCCAAAATCTTGAAAAAACACATTACCTCAATGTTCGTCAGAAAGAAATTATAGCTTTATTTGAAATAGATAAGTCTCTAAAAATCAGTGATATGTCTTCAAAATTGTCTGCCTATTCGGTTAATACTTTAAAGAAAGATATTCAATATTTGTTAACTGAAGGATATATCCAAAAAATGGGAATTGGTAAAGCTACTGTTTATTGGTTGAAGGATAGAATTAAGGAATAATTTGCAAACCAATGAATAAAAAACTCTTAATCCTCGGCTCAACGGGACGAACAGGCAAATATCTTTTGGAAGAGGCTTTACGGAGAGGTTTTGAGGTAAATATTTTGGTAAGAGATGCAAAGAAAATAACCATTGCTTCTGAAAAATTGAGGATTTTTGAAGGTACTCCTTCCAACAAAGAAGATTTAGCAAAGGCTTTGCAAGGTTGTACGCACGTGTTAAGTGCCTTGAATATTTCCAGAAACTCAGATTTTCCTTGGGCTGGACTGAGAACTCCTAAGAAGTTTTTGGAGAAAACGATTCAAAATGTGATTGATTTGTCGAAAACTAATCCGCTCGAAAACGTCATAGTTATCTCGGCTTGGGGAGTAGCAGAAACCAAACAAGATATTCCATTTTGGTTTCGTTGGATGATTGATTTTAGCAATATCAAATACGGTTATCAAGGGCATGAACAACAGGAAAAACTCCTGCAAAATTCAGCTATAAACCATACCATCATCCGCCCCGTTGGACTAACTAATTCTGAAAAACCAAAACCGATTATTGTTACAAAAAATAATTCTCCGAAGCCTAACTTGCTGATTTCCAGAAAGAATGTAGCGGTTTTTATGTTGGATGTGTTGGAGAGGGAGGCGTTTTTTAGGGAGATAATGACAATTTCAGAAGAGTAAATTTTAATCAAATAACAAAACCACCCAAATGAAAACATTTCTAAAAATCCTAATCGCTCTAATTGGAGTTGGAACGGTAGCTTATTTATTAGGTCCAAAACCCGAAGCTCCAAAATTGGAAGTGCCGATGTTTAAATTGGCAGGAGATTTACCTACTTTGGAGAAACAAATCCAAGAAGGGGAACTCGCTACCGAAGGCTTACGTCCTGATTGTCAGGCTCGTATCGTGTGGGCGGATTCTTCTAAAAAAGTAAAAACTAAATTGGCAATTGTCTATATTCACGGATTCTCGGCAACGCAGGAAGAAGGAAATCCTGTACATAGAAATCTTGCTAAAAAATACGGTGCAAACCTCTATTTGGCACGTTTGGCAGGGCATGGTATTGATTTGGGAGATTCCACGATGGCAAAAGTAACGGCTGATGATTTTATCCTTTCGGCTGAACACGCTTTAGCAGTTGGCAAAACTTTGGGTGATGAAGTGGTGATAGTTTGTACCTCTTTCGGTGGAGCTTTGACAACCTATTTGGCATCGCAACATCCTGAAATTAAGGCAATTGTGATGTATTCGCCCTGTATCAAAGTTTTTGATGATAATGCAGAATTATTGGATAATCCTTGGGGTTTGGAATTAGGAAAAGCCGTTTCAGGTTCATACGTGCGGGATTTTTCGCCTGCCAATCCTGAACACGCTAAATATTGGTGTACACATTATCACTTGAATGGTGTTGTTTCCTTACAAAACTTCCTGACTAATGCGATGCTTTCAGAAACTTTTGCGAAGATAAAATGTCCAGCTTTTATGGGTTATTATTACAAAAACGAAAAAGAGCAAGATAATGTAGTTTCCGTACCAGCGATGTTGAAAATGTTTGATGAATTAGGTTCAAAAAACAAGCAAAAAGTAGCCTTCCCGAATGCAGGAAATCACGTTTTGGCTTCACCGATTTTGTCTAAGGATGTAGTAACTGTACAGGTGGAGACGGAGAAGTTTTTGGATGAGGTTTTAGGGAAATAAAAATTTTAAACAAAATAATGAACCACTTAGAAGAATTATTAGAATTAGCTAAATTAGAAGGAGAGAATAAGAATAAAGTCTTGATTTTAGGTGAAATAAACTCAGAAATTGCAACTTTATTGAGTGAACAATCTGGAATTAGCTTGAATAATTATAGATTTTCAGTTGATGTTTATGCCATTAAGCACATCATAAAAAATCACAGCCATTCAGAAATTGAAAACCCAAAAGGGCAAATAGCAATAACTGACAGAGATTTTGGATTAATAACTGATATTTTAGAAAATCCAGACTTGGTTTTTTACGATGGTAAAAATAAATTAGGAAAAGATGTCTTTCAATTTCAGAAAATGATTGGAGATAAGTATATCGTAATAAAAGAAGTAAGGACTGGAAAGAAACAATTAGCTTTAAATTCTATGCGGATAATAAAAAAGAACCGCCATAACTGACCGTTCTTCTTATAAACAACGAGCGAATGCCTAACCTAAGTTATCCTTCCTCCTAACGTCCAAAACGTCTTTGTTCAGTGTAAAATTACAAAACTTTAAAACATTTGTCAAGAGAAAAATCAACAAAATAAATGATACAAGAAATAGAATACAAAGTGCCTACGATGGCAGAAATGATGGCTACGGGCGAGACTCCCGAGGTGCTTTTTTGGGTAGGTTGTGCGGGGTCGTTTGATGACCGCTACAAAAAAGTAACGATTGCTTTTTGTAAAATCTTGAACCACGTAGGCGTAAAATTTGCTGTTTTGGGTACGGAAGAGTCCTGCACAGGTGACCCCGCACGTAGGGCAGGAAACGAATTTCTATTCCAAATGCAAGCCACCATGAATATCCAAGTGCTTGACGGTTACGGCGTTAAGAAAATCGTAACGGCTTGTCCACATTGTTTTAATACTTTGAAAAACGAATATCCAGCATTAGGCGGAAACTACGATGTCATTCATCATTCTACTTTTTTACAAGAGTTGATTGATGCTGGAAAAGTAAAACTTTCAGGCGGTGGGGAGTTCAAAGGTAAAAAAATTACCTACCACGACTCATGTTATTTGGGACGTGCCAATGATGTTTACGAAGCACCAAGAGCCGTTTTGGAGGCTTTGGACGCTGATTTAGTAGAAATGAAACGTTGCAAAACCAAAGGACTTTGTTGTGGTGCGGGTGGGGCTCAGATGTTTAAAGATGCTGAAAAAGGCAACAAAGAAGTAAACATCGAACGCATAGAAGATGCCCTCGAAACAGGAGCAAGTGCCATTGCGGTAGCCTGTCCATTTTGTATGGTAATGATGTCTGACGGAGTGAAAAACAAGGAGAAAGAGGATTCTGTAAAGGTCTATGATTTGGCGGAACTTTTGTTGGAAGCGATGTAGTTGTGATAATAGGTATTTCGTTATTCTATCTTAGTTTGGACAAGGAATCAGATAAAAATATCATGACGAAATCAGCATTTGCAAACACTTTCATTTACCAAAAATATCATGACAATTTTCAACCGTTTTCCATCATTTTTAGGACTAATAATTATCATTTTTACCTTACAAGGATGCTCAACTGAACCCAAAAGACTACCAATTCTGGGGCAGCATGATACGAAAATGAAAATAGTTGATGGGAAAGAAATTACAGACACAATTTATCATCAAGTTCCTGATTTTGAGTTTATTAGTCAAGATTCTTTGCCCGTAAATCAGAGTGTCTTTGCAGGTAAAATCTATGTAACAGACTTTTTTTTTACGACCTGTCCAACGATTTGCCCAAAAATGAAAACACAGATGTTACGGGTTTATGAACAAATCAAAAATAAGCCCAATGTTATGTTACTTTCGCATACAATTGACCCACGTCATGACACGCCTTCTGTGCTAAAAGATTTTGCTAAAAACTTAGGAATTGATACTAAAAAATGGGTTTTTGTGACGGGCGATAAAGCTAAAATTTATGAAATTGCACAGAAATCTTACATGGTTACTGCCGCAGAAGATGCTACCCAGCCAGGAGGAGTTGTACACAGTGGGGCATTTATTTTAGTTGATAAAAACCGACATATCAGAGGTACTTATGACGGCACAGAACCCGAAAAGGTTGACCAGTTAATAAAGGATATAGAATTATTGCTTAAAGAATAAATTTGAGTTATTACCTTGATATTCAATTTAATAGCGAGTGTCGCCCAGCCAAAAGCCAATTGCCGACAGCCATTTACCACCACTAAATTATGAACGATTTTCAGATTTATCTAAAATTAGGTTTTGATCACATTACCGACATAAAAGGTTATGACCATATCCTTTTTGTAGTGGCTCTATGTGCCATTTATCGCATTCAAGATTGGCGAAAAGTTGCAGTTTTAGTAACAGCCTTTACCATTGGGCATTCTATTACTCTGGCTTTGGCAACGCTCCGACTCATCACTTATAGCACGTCTTTGATTGAATTTCTGATTCCAGTTACGATTTTGCTCACTTGTTTTATCAATTTTGCTCATCGTTCGGCAGATTATCCTTCCGAAAAAGAAAATAATTCATTCCTACGCTACCCGATGGCATTAGGTTTTGGATTAATTCACGGAATGGGTTTTTCAAACTACCTAAGAAGCCTTCTCGGAACAGAAGAAAGTATTATTCAGCCACTTTTTGCCTTTAATTTAGGACTGGAATTGGGTCAGTTACTCATCGTCTTAGTCATTTTAGCTATTGGTTTTCTTTTCTTAGAAATCTTCAAAGTAAGAAAGCACAATTGGAATTTGGTACTTTCTGGAATCGTCGCAGGTGTAGCCCTGACACTCATCCGTGATGCTAAATATTGGTCTGAGATTTTGAATATTCAGTAAGTTAAACCCCTAATTTCCCTTCAAAATAAGGCTTCAAAAACCGTTTATCAATGTAAATTAATCCAATTAAAGCATTGATAATCAGAAAACTACGAATGAAAACCTTGTCCTGTAAAATGCTCAAAGGCTTTGTTAAATCTATTTGAACATTACTGCTATTGATCATTGGTAATGCCAAAGCAAGCAATAAAATCAACGTGATTGAACCACCAATCAAGAAATAAATTGGCAATTTACTTGACTGACGAACCACTACTACTTCCTGAGATAACTCCCAACGATCCATCAATTTATCAGTGAAATTGAATGCTGTTTTTTCTATACTTGAACCCACTAATAGGGCATGAGTTTGAGTGTATTCACTGAAAAGTGTCTGATAATCAGGACTTTCCATCAATAGTTTTTCATGCAGACGGACTGTCTCTTCGGAAGCAATGCCATCAATAATATCAAAAATATCTTCGTCTTTCATTTTCTTAGATTAATGTTTTTGCTTCTTTCCCCAAAATTTTGTTCATCACCTCTGCTAATCTCTTTCTGGCTCGGCATAGTTTTACTTTCACAGTTTCGGCAGAAATTCCTACTACCTGTGCAATCTCTTCCAATGACATTTCTTTCAAATAAAATAGTGTTATTACAGTAACGTCGTCGGGCAAAAGATGGTTGAGTGCTTGCTGAATATAAATACGTTGTTCATTGGTTTGTATTTCGTTGGCAGTATCTACTGGTGTAAACTGAGCCGATTGCGAAGCCTCAATATCTTCGGTTTGGACACGATTTTTTCGTTTGAACATCAAGGCAGTATTGAAGACAATTCTATAAAACCATGTCGTAAACTTTGCTTCTTGATTAAACGAAGGCAAAGCCTGAAATGCCTGTACGAAAGCATCTTGGGCTATTTCTTCGGCATCTTCACGAGTACCCGCAATTTTGTATGCCACCGTAAACGCATAATCTTTGTGCCGATTTGCAAGGTCTCTGTACCCCGACGAATCGCCAGCCAAAATGCGGTCGATGATAGAATTATCTGTTTCTTTGGTTTTCACAATTGATTAGATGCCATTAAAATACAAAAGGTTACAGGGTATTTCAATGATAGAATTTTGAATGAGTGAATGATAGAATATATGCTATCAAATACCTTTTAATCAAATAATTACAAACTATTTTGACTGCAAAAATTATCAACTTAAAACTTAATAACTCTATACCTGTAACCTTTCTAAATCAATTTACATCATATCTCCAGAAATCAATTTATTCACAACAATAAAATTTTACAAACACTATGGACGGAGACATGATACCGATAGTAGGAATGTTAATTCCAATTACGGCAATTTTAGGAGCTTTTATTACTTCTGCATTTTACCGCAAGTATGACAACGACGAGAGAATGGCAATGATTGCCAAAGGAATTGCACCACCCCAAAAAACTTCTCGTGATGTAAATCCGAGCAACTCATTACGCTGGGGTTTTCTCTTGGTAGGAGTAGGAGTAGGGTTATTAATGGGAAGTTTGCTACAAAATTTGATAGACATAAACAGCGATACAGCCCATTTTGCCATGATTTTTATCTTTGGGGGTTTAGGGCTTTTAGCATCTTATTTTTACCAAATGAATTTAGATAAGAAAAATTTAGGAAAGAAAGAGGAGTAGAATGTGCCATCATTAAATCAAAAGCCCCGTAAAATCAAATTCTACGGGGCTTTGTACTAAATATCGAACATCGAAAAACTCAATAATAATATCCAAAAATAATATCCATTTCGTCCTGAGAAGTCAAGCCAAATGTAACCGTTTTACTGGTTGTATTGTTGTAAGTAACTACGGATGTTAGTCCTTCGCCTTTCTTCAAAGCAATTGGTTTAGGATAATTTAAGAAAATTGGATGTTCCCAATCTGAGTTTTCATAAATCACTTCACCGTCACGTGTTCCGCCTTTAATTTTAATGACAAATTTTTCTCCGAGGGCATGATTGTGCGAAGTCAAAGCTACAATATTTACATCAGTATCGAACTTGAAGTCCTTAGTAATCACTGTTTTAGCCATTGGGGGCAAACTGAAATTTGTATTATTGAAATCAATAATTTTTACCACATTTTTCACTTTAGCCTTATCGACGGTATAAAGATTAATGTTATTTTCGCCATATTTAACCTCCGTAGTTCGGTTGAAATAATGCGGATTCAAGTCAACCGAAGAATTTGCAGGTAAAGCCAATGCTGTACCTTCTGGAAAAACATAGTCACTATTCGGGTCTGTACCACCGCCCAAGAAAATATGGTTTGATGATTGAATTGCCGTTATAAGGTTTACTGTATTATTTGAATTTCTTAAATCTCTTATTACATCAAAAGCTGGTAAAGATGTCTTATCTCTGAAATCATAAACCACCAAATGATGACTATTGGCACGAGATTTCAACTTAATCCGATTCACATAAATTTCCGAAGTATTACCCAAAGCACGTCTCACGAAAAGTTCTCGCTCAAAATTTGGCTGAATCGAAAAGCGTTCAATTTTCAGTTGAATCCCAGTTTTACCTTCTTGTGCAGGGGTTTTCATAGGCTCGAAAGTACCATCATCCACTACAAAACTCGGCGTTTTGTCATCCAAAAGCGTCTTGTCAACCACATCTCCTTTTTCAGGGGCACCAGCCTCAATCCACCGACGTACAAACTCAAGTTGACCAACTGACAAAGCATTTCCACCTAAAGGCATTGGCGAACCATATTGCTTTCCGCCATGGTGCGAAACATCCCATTGGAGTTTATGATAAAACAAACTTTGAGCAGAATTAAAGGCTTTTACCAAGAGAAAGTTATCAGCTTTTGCCGCAGTATTTTTAGGTGAAACGCCCACTAAGTTTTTGAAAGCCAAACCTTTAGCTAAAACTAAACCATGTTGTTTGAAGGAATTGTCAGCCTCAGAAGCATGGCAACCCGCAGACGCACACGAAGGTGTAATAATACGGTCTTGCATCAAACTAAAACTGGAAGTTGCTTCTGGTTTTAGGTCTTCTGTATTTGATGATTTTGTGCAGGAACTCATCAAAGCGATGCAAAAAACACTCGCAATAGCAAGCGTTTTGAAAAGAAATTTTGTGTGAAAATTAAGCATAACAATGGTATTTTTTACTTTGATTATTGTTGATGAATAAAGTTTAATAAACAGCTATGATTTAACAAATCGTGCTGTTGTACAAAACACTAAATTTTACATAAAGCTACTGGTTTTCAAATAGTTTCCTCTAATTTTGTGATGAAATGTAATTCAAAACCATTCAAACATTGAGTAGCCATGTAATACGTAAGACAAACTAACATTAACTTCCCCCTATTCCTTAGCGGGACAGAAAAATATTGTCTTATAAAATTTACAAAAAAATGACTATTTCAAGAAAATATGGTAGAACGTACCATTATCCTTTTTCCCCAGGTACGACTTCCGACGACAGAATCAATTCAACTTATTGGCAAGATATTCAGCAAATTCAGGAACTCATTCATACTGAAAAACTCGATGGAGAAAACAATTGTTTAAATCGCCATGGTGTTTTTGCACGTTCGCACGCCATACCAACTGAATCTCCGTGGACTGCCCAAATTCGTCAACAATGGCAATTCATCAAAAATGATTTAGGCGATTTAGAAATCTTCGGAGAAAATCTCTATGCCATTCATTCCATTGAATACCAGAATCTTAACGCTCATTACTATGTTTTTGGTATCCGAGAAAACGAACGATGGCTTTCTTGGGAAGAAACTAAATTTTATGCAAAACTACTTGATTTACCAACCGTTCCCGAAATAAAAAGTGTTAAAAACTTAGGGACACGGCTTGATTTCGAGAAAGAAATTCTCAATATCGTAAATCAACCAAGTGCGTTTACTTCGGTGGATATTTTGACTCAAAAACCCTGTACAATGGAAGGAATCGTGAGCAGAAATTCCCAAGAATATTTAGTAGAAGATTTCCCTAAAAATGTCTTCAAATACGTACGAAAAGGTCATGTAAAAACCGATGAACATTGGACACGTAACTGGAAACGAGCAAAATTGAGTTTTGAGAAAGGAGGTAGCCATGTGGCAATTGACTAAGAATAAAAATTGGGAGTATTTGAAACAACAATTTTCTTGGGTGAAAGACATGGAAGGCGTACCCCAAGATGCTATCCATCATGCCGAAGGAGATGTAGAAATTCATACTCTTATGGTTATTGAAAAATTATTGCAATTGCCAGAATATCAAATACTTAGTGAACAGAAACAGGAAATCCTTTGGGCGGCTGCATTGATGCACGACATCGAAAAACGGTCAACTACGGTTATCGAAAATGATGGTAGAATTACCTCTGGCGGTCATGCAAAGAAGGGAGAAAAGACAGTCAGGAAGTTATTGTATTGTGATATTCCTACACCTTTCGAGATTCGGGAACAAATTGCCAAATTGGTGCGGTATCATGGGTTACCACTGTGGATTTTCGAGAAACCAAATCCGCAAAAAGCACTTTTAGAAGCCTCTCTGGATGTTGACACAGAACTACTGACAATTTTGGCAAAAGCCGATGCTTTAGGTAGAATTTGTGCTGACCAAGCCGATCTTTTGTATCGAATTGAGCTGTTCAAATCTTTGTGTGAAGAAGAAGGTGTTTTCGGAAAAACTAAAGTTTTTCCTTCGGATTTGGCAAGGTTTAATTATTTTCAAAAGGAGCATGAAAGTCCTGACTATGAACCATTTAATGATAAAATCTTTGAAGTAATTCTGCTGTCTGGTTTGCCTGGAACGGGTAAAGATACTTATATCAAAAAGTATTTGAAAGATTTGCCAGTAGTGAGTTTAGACGATATTAGAAGACAAAATGGGATTTCCCCAACCGATAAAAGTGGCAATGGAACAGTGATTCAATTAGCAAAGGAAAAAGCTCGTGAAATGCTTAGGAAAAAGCAACCTTTTGTTTGGAATGCAACCAATATAACTCGACAATTACGGGGGCAATTGATAGACCTTTTCGTGACGTACCAAGCAAGTGTAAAAATCATTTATTTGGAAGTCCCTTACGAAAAACTGACGGGGCAAAATCGAAATCGAGAACACGTAGTACCGTCTGATGTTTTACTGAGAATGATAGAGAAATTAGAAATTCCCTCAACCTCAGAGGCACACGGGGTAACAATTATCAATTAGCAATTATCAATCAACAATTATCAGTTATTCTATTGTTAAGGAATGAGAATCCGTGGTACAAACCAGCACTCTGGTATAAATAGTACAAGAACCCAACTATTTTCTGTTAATTGTTGATTGATAATTGAATTGAAAAAGCTCCTAACTGCCAAACAAATCACTCGAAAGGTATCTGTCACCACGGTCGCAGATGATGCAGACAATCACGCCAGAGTCTAATTCTTGAGCCAATCTGACGGCTGCTGACGCTGAACCACCGCTACTCATTCCTGCGAAAACGCCTTCTATTTTTGCCAAATCATTTGCCATTTTCCGAGCTTCATCCTCAGAAATGTCCATGATTCTGTCAACCCTTGATGAATCATAAATTTTTGGCAAATATTCAGTGGGCCAACGCCTAATGCCTGGGATTTTTGAACCTTCGGTTGGCTGACAACCCACGATTTGAATATCAGGATTTACTTCTTTTAAAAATTTAGAAGTTCCCATAATTGTTCCAGTTGTACCCATCGAAGACACAAAATGCGTAACTTTTTGCTCTGTATCTCGCCAAATTTCAGGACCAGTTGTATCGTAATGAGCCAAATAATTATCAGGATTTGCAAACTGATTTAGCATAAAATAACCACCCTCGGCTACCTTCATATCAGCATAATCTCTTGAGCCTTCAATGCCTACACTCGCAGGCGTAAGTGTAACTGTCGCCCCGAAAGCCTCCATTGTCAGGACACGTTCACGGGTAGAGTTTTCTGGCATAACTAATTCAATATCAATACCATAGAGTCTCGCAATCATTGCCAAAGCGATACCAGTATTCCCCGAAGTTGCTTCAATTAGTTTAATTCCTTGTTGGATTTCTCCTCTTTTCAAAGCACCCTCAATCATACCTTTTGCTGCACGGTCTTTTACAGAACCACCAGGATTATTCCCTTCTAATTTTCCGTAAATTTTTACTTTAGGGTTCGGATTAATTTTATTGAGTTCAACAAGCGGCGTATTTCCGACTAATTCTAAAAGTGTTGCCATTATATACTTGGTTTTTTGATGTTCGATTTTCGTACGTTCGGTTCACATCATAAATAATTCATTCTTCATTTTACAATAAAGGCAAAATCTACGAGATAAGTTTCAAATTTTTCCATAAAAAAACCTCTTCACACATAGTATGAAGAGGTTTTTTAGAAAGATTTTTGCTATTACAAAGACAAAGTTCCTCTACGTGCAGCATCAATCAAAGCAGGCTCTAAACCTTTTTTGTTGATGGTACGAATTGCTTTCGCAGAAACTTTCAATTGAACCCAAACACCTTCTGATTCCAAGAAAAATTTCTTAGTATGAAGATTTGGAAAGAATTTTCTTTTCGTCTTATTATTTGCGTGCGAAACGTTATTTCCCACTTGTGTTCTCTTACCTGTTAATTGACAAACCTTCGCCATTGTATTGTATGATTTATAAATGAATTGCTATCTAATTGCCCTTTTTCGGAAAGGGAACGCAAAAGTACAAATTTTTTCCAAATTACACAAAGGATTATTCAAAAGTTTTATGTATAAAACTCAACGATTAATCATTAAATGTTTAATTGATTCAAAATTTGAGTTTTTCAGATGGATGATATAGTTGCCGTTGGGGATGTTGCGGATGTCTAAACGGTAACTTTTATTGAGTTTTGGAATTGTACCTTCAAAGTAAATTTCTCCTTTGTTATTAATGATTGTTATTGTCGCATCTATCAGATTATCAGAGGTTTCCAGTGTGAGATAGTTGTCCATAACAGGGTTCGGATAGACTGCCATTCCTCCCAAATTAAGGTTTTGGGCGTACGTTTTACTAACGGGTAATGAGAAACAAACCAGTTCGTCATAGGCAAAACCAACCGTAGGAATCACGCCAAAAACCGATGCCCGCCTAACTGTATAAACACCATTCCGAGGAAGTTTTAAAATAGATGTGGTGTCTTGCATAAAATTTCCGTCTAACTGCCATTCATAGCCTTTGCCTGGCGTGGTGCTGTACGCTTTGAAATTATACACACCAAAAAATTCTAAAGTAGGTGTAGCTGGCAAGGCATAAACCGTAGTCGCAATTGGTACGGAAGCCTCTGACTGACAGCCGAATTCATTGCTAACTTTTACCCAAAACTTCCCTGATTTATTCACTTCGATACTTTTATCTTTACTGCCCGTACTCCATAAATATTTTGTATATTCTGGGGCAGTCAGGGTGATTGTTTTGCCCTCACAAAATTCTACAAAAGCACTCGGATTGATGTTCGGTCTGTCGGGTTGTGGATTTACTTTTATGGTCATTACTTCCGAAATCTCAGATTCACAACCTAATTGATTAAAGACCGTCAGAGCATATTTTCCCGATTGATTAATGGTTAAACTTGCCGTTTTTTCTCCAGAAATCCATTTGTATCTGTCTGATATACTGGCAGTTAGTACAACATTGGTATCAGAACAAAATGTTGTTGGACCATTGGCTGTAATAATTGGTTTGGCAGGTTTTGGATTCTGAATGACCAGAACCGAATCTGCATTTTCAGATACACAACCTTTGTCATTACTCACTTTTAAGGTATATTTTCCAGCGTTTTGTGTCGTGATTTTCTGTGTTTTTTCCCCAGAACTCCACTCGTATTTTGGGGCTAAAGTACTTTGTAATTCAATGGTTTCTCCTGCACAAATTGCCCCATTTTTATTGTTAGAAATTATGGGTTTTGCAGGCGAAGGATTAATGGTAACACTCAGTAAATCAGAGGGTTTCGAGGTACAATTGTTGTTATCTGTCACCTTCAATGTGTAAGGAATCGTCCCTGTATTGACACTTTTTACAATAACACTTTTCGTATTTTCACCTGTTGACCAAATGTAACTTACAGCGTCTTTTTCAGCCGTAATTTTTATGCTTTCCCCTAAACAAACCTCAGATTTTCCATCTGCTTTGATAATCGGTTTTTCAGGTAAAGATAACATCGTTACTTCCTGAGAATTTTCTGCCGAAATACAGCCATCAGAATTTTTGATTTTCAAGAAGTAAGTGTCTGATTTTGAGATATTTGCAATATTTTTTGTTGAAAATATTTCACCTTTATTATTACGCCATTCGTACCCATTGGCGGCATCTGTACTGAGTTCAGTGAATGTTCCTTCACAGAACTTAGCCTGACCAATTACGATAATATTTGGCTTTGCTGGAACAGGATAAATGTTAATCGAAACAGTATTGGATTGAGCAGATTCACAACCCAAATAATTAGTCACTTTCAACTCATACTTGCCTGATTCTTTGACGGTTATCGTATTTTTATTGCTAAAATTTACGCCATCTTTATACCAATTTCTCCCAGAAAAATTACCCAAAATAACTGCCGAAACTGTCGTAGAATCTCCCTGACAAATCTTTGTTTTTCCGCTTGAAATCGTAGGAGAATTGGGTAAAGCCACGACCTCAATTTTCTGAGAAGAAGATTCAGCCGAACAACCATCTCCCGAATTAATTACGGTATAATTTCCTGATTCAGAAACTATTAAATCTCGGTCATTTTTACCTAAAATTACGCCATCTTTTTTCCATTGATAACCCTTCACAACGGGGTCGTTGTTGGCTCGTAATGTAACCGATTGTCCCTTGCAAATTGCCTGATTACCAATAAGTTGAATAGACGCATAAGGCAAATTTCTGAAAGTGATAATACCTCTACTTCTCGGACTTGGCGTTGCATCAACCACACATTCGGCATACACATCAGAGTCCTGGGTCACATTCATAAAAACTACCGAACTGGCAGTTGAAAAATGACTTGTTCCCTGTTGGTCGTAATACCAACGAATTTCTCCAGAACATCCTGATGCTGAGATAGTTGCCGAACCAGAACCGCATACCAAAGCGGATGAAACTTGCGGTGCATTTGGGGCAGGAACAAAGGTTACATCTACTGGGGTTTGCGAACTGACACAGCCATTTCCTGTGCATTCGGCATAAAATCGGGTTGTACTTGTGATTTGGAGTGTGGTATAACTGAATCCACTTTGCAAATATTGCCCGTTGGCATTGTACCAATTTACTGTTGTTCCATTGCAATTTGTGGCGGTCAAAGTAGCTGTTCCAGATGCCCTGACGGTTGCACCAGATACTTGCGGAGCGTTCAATGAATTCTGAGAAATTGTTATGCTTTCCGTCTGACTACAACCTGTTGCATCTGTTACGGTTACAGTATAATTACCTGATAAAGAGATAGTTGTATTTGGATTTGTGTCAATTTCTAATGCTCCTTTTTTCCAAGAATAACTCACAGGTGCAACACTTCCAGACAAATTTGCAGTCATCGTAACGGAGCTATTTCCAGTATTACAAAGGCTACCTGTACTCGTAATATTTACTGCTAAAACACAGGTTTGGGTTAGCACATTCGCAGAACTCATAGCCACACAACCCTTTGAATCAGAGATACTTAGATTGATTTGAGTATTCTGAGAAAATGTTCCAAAACTTGGATTTGAAGATGAAACGTTTGGAGAAATATTAACTACTGGCATACTCGTCCATGCGTATGTATAAGGTGGCGTACCAGCTTGTGCGGTAGTGATTCCAGCTAAATCATACAATTGCGTTCCTGTTACGGTTGTCCCTAAACCTGCTGATGCGACGGGCAAAGGGTTTATTGTAATAGAAGCCGTTGCTGAACCAGTAGCACAAGTTCCAGACACGGTATAAGTGACGATGTATGTATCTGATTTTGAAATAGTTAACTCGCCAGTTGCTGAATTAATATTTGCTCCAATAGTGGGCGAGACGCTAAAAACTCCACCATTTGGGGTAAATGAAATGGGTGAAATAGTAGAGTTCGACAAGCATTTTTCAGCAGGAAAACTCAAAGTTGGGCTTGTATTTAGGGTAGGAGAGAGGGCTGCAACATTACTTTTGGGACTTTCGCAAACGCCAATTTTACACTTAGCATAATAGTTTTCTGCCACATTCCCAACGGTGACTGGCATGGAAACAGCAGTATTGTCTGAGTTTTTAAACCAAAGTAAAGTTCCTGAATTACAGTTAGTTGCAGACAAACTGACCAAAGAATTTACACATCCAGAAGCCCCATTAGCTACTGGAGTTGGCGGAGAAGTTTTGGTAATTGTCACCGAATTATTAGCAGTACAAAAACTATCCGAAATATTAACGGAATAATTGCCAGCATCAGAAATATTTTGGGTCGAAATTGTCCCTAAATCAGTCGTTCCTTTTT
>JAAFJL010000098.1 GCA_013298865.1 Cytophagales bacterium
CACCGACGACAGACAGCAATTGGATTTTATCAATGAAAAATCAAATCCTCTTACCCAAAAAATTGTTGACCGTTTGAATCGGGCTATTGCAGACCGAGATTTGAGAATAAAAATGAATCTTGAAGATGAAATTGAACGAACTTATGGTAGAGAAATGAATGAGTTAGTTCAAAAATTGATTGATAAAGACACTCAGTTGGCAGATAAAGAAACTCAATTAGCAGATAAAGATACCCAGTTAGCAGATAAAGAAAATCAATTAGTAGATAAAGATAATGAGTTAGAAAAGTTACGGAAAGAACTTGAACGCTTAAAAACAGGAAAATAAAAAAAGCCTTAGAATTGGTTATTGTACCCATTTTCTAAGGCTTTTTCTTTTTACTCACAACTAACCTTTCAACAACCTGACCAG
Organism: Cytophagales bacterium; assembly: GCA_013298865.1. Lineage (GTDB taxonomy): Bacteria > Bacteroidota > Bacteroidia > Cytophagales > Spirosomataceae > JAAFJL01. The sequence goes on from JAAFJL010000098.1 coordinate 413, forward strand.
CAAGATTTCTATCGCTAAAAATGCTAAGGCTGCAATCAGGAAGTACTTCCATAATGCTACACCAAAGTTTTGGTCTTTGAAGGTTTTTACGAAATTATCGTCGTCAATTTTATCAAAAATCTGAATATTTTTTTGCCCAGCAAAGAGATTTTTCAATTCATCTACATTATAAAAATCCATCATTGATTCCTTATTGTCGTGGTTAAATGCTACAATTTTCAGCGTCTTGTTATTCACTACTAAATCATAATAACCAGATTCAACTTCCTGATTTTCATTGAGTTGATTCGCTTTTGGCAATTCAATCGTCAGGATTTTGCCATTCAGATTTTGTACTGGAATGAACTCGAATTTATCCTTCTTCAATTTAAAACTACTATTCTTAGGCATATCGCCGACTTCAATCGTAAAAGTATTTTCCCTGAAAGAATAAGCAGTTGGTTCTTGATGAACACTCATTGCTGCCACTTTGTACATCACAGGAACAAAAAGGGCATTTCTGGCAAAATCTCCGAACTGTGCATCTAATGGAGAACCCATCAAATAAACCTTTCCTGTTGTTGATGCTGATGCCGTCAGGTAAGGTTGCCCATTCCTGAAATTGAGCAATTTATCCCCAACAGCAGACCAAGAAATGACTGCTCCCTGATTCGGCATTTGCATCATGTCTTGTTTGGTAGAATTATCAAAAATATCAGCAAAAAAAGCGGATGTTTTTGCAGGTTCTGCTAAGGGCGTTAAGTCTGCCGAAGTAACGGTTTTTGACTGGATTCCTCTGATATTGAAAAGGCTTAAAAAAGAGTTATAACTCTGAATATCAGGATTTTGTGATGGAATCACAAATAAACTTCCCCCTGCACGAATAAAATCTTGGAGCGAAGAACGAACCACACCATCTATCGTTTGTACGCCTTCCAGAACAATCAAATCTGAGCCTTTGAACTGCCCAATGTCAACATTACTGGCAGAGTAACTTTTGAAATTAAACACGCTGTCATTAGCAAAAACATTTTGGACAAATCGCCCAGCAGAACCTTGTCCGTAAAGGTGCATAACCTTGATGGTTGGAGCGGCATTCAGAACAAAATAATAATCATTGTCGAAAGTTATTGGAGTATCATCAAACGAAATTCTGCATTTTTTGAAGCCTTTGTTTTTTAAGGTAAAAGTGAAATTTGCCATAGCCGAAGCCTTCGCATTTACATTGACAATACTCGAGGAAATCTGGGTATCATCTACAAATAATTTTACTTGAAGATTATCAACTGATTTTTCACCAGAATTAAATACTTTGACTGTCAGGGAGTTAACCTGCATTTCTCTGATAAAGGGAGTATTTAGCCAAACCGAATCTACAAAAACATTTTGGAGTGCCTTCGCTTGCACAGGCACAATAAACAAGCGACTGGTGGAGTCAACTTTAAGTTTTGTAAGGTCACCAGCAGTACTTTTCTGAAAATCAGAAAACCATAAATATTGATTACCACCCTGTGAATTATGTTTTGCCATTAGGCTCGTTTGGCGTTTCAGGATTGACTCTAATGGACGTGGAGTATGTCCGAATTTAATGGTTGTGGTACGGTCTTTTATTTGTTGAGTATTGCCCACAGAATGTTCTTCGGCTGAAAAATCATTTGTAACCATCTGTAAACGAGAACCTTGTGGAAAAGCCGTGAGCAATTCTTCTATTTTACCGATGGCACGGTCGAGGTAAGATTTCTTATCTATTTCGTTCTGCATCGAAAGCGAATTGTCTAAATAAATCCCTGCAAGTCCACCTGCTTTAGTACCGTTTCCAGATTTTGAAGGTAAGAAAGGCTGTGCAAAAGCCAAAACTAAACAAGCCACCGCCAACATTCTGGCAGCCATAATGAGTAGATGTTTTAGTCTTCTGAAAGAGGAAGTCGTAGTTTTGACTGCTTTTAGAAACTGCACATTGGTAAAGAAAACCCTTTTAGTTCGGCGGAAGTTAAAAAGGTGAATCAACACGGGAATGGCTACTGCCAATAATCCCCAAAGAAAAGTCGGAAATAAGAATTGCATATTTTATTTTTTGTGTAATGCTATTTTAATTGGCTGTAAGCTATATGCCTCTAAGTCAGATAATTAGAAAATTAAAAATCTCGATTATTATATATTCAAAAAGTTTACCAATCTGTGTTTTATCTGGAAATATCCATAATCTCAAATTCGAGTGTACCCGCAGGAGCAACAACTTGTGCAGTTTCACCTAATTTTTTCCCCATCAAACCTTTACCAAATGGCGAAGAATGAGAAATTTTTCCTGCTTTCAAATCCGCTTCTTCTTCCGATACGATAGTGTAAGTCACTTCCATACCGTTTTTCTTATTTTTGATTTTTACTTTTGAAAGAATCGAAACTTTAGAAGTATCAACCGTTGACTCGTCTAAGACACGAGCATTTGCTACTACGTCTTCCAACTTAGAGATCTTCAATTCCAAAAGTCCTTGTGCGTCCTTTGCAGCATCGTACTCAGCATTTTCAGACAAATCACCTTTGTCACGAGCCTCTGCGATTTGTTTTGCCATATCAGAACGACCCTGAAATTTCAAATATTGTAATTCTGCCCTGAGTTTATCAACTATCTCCTGTGTGTAATATTGTACCTTTGCCATTGTAATAAATTTTTGTTGCAAATTTTGTATTGAAGCTGTTTAATCGTTCTCAAAGATTTGCATTGTTTTTAAAGTCATGAGTATCTTTTTCGTTTGAAAAGACACAAAAAAAATTACTGACATCAGTTAGTTGCCAGCAAAAATTGAAGACGAGAACTGTATAAAACAAAAAAAACGGTAAAGAACCGTTTTGCAAGTATTTGTACTTTTGCAAAAGATAGCTTTACGGCTGAATTTTATATGTTTTATTCGTTCGTGTCATTCTTTTACAAAGGTACGTTTTTTTTTGAAATTTTTGATACCCTATTTTTGTAATAGGAATCATACATTGAGTTGAACTTAGACAAACCCCATTTTACAATGAAAATAATCTTTATGGGTACGCCCGAATTTGCAGTAGAGAGTTTAAAAATTTTAGTTGAAAACCAATGCGATGTTGTTGCAGTGATTACTGCTCCCGACAAACCAATGGGTCGTGGAAGCAAAATTGGTATGTCTGCTGTAAAAGAATACGTTTTGGCAAATGCACCACATATTCCAGTTTTGCAACCAGAAAAATTGAAAGCTCCTGATTTTTTAGCAGAATTAAAAAGCTATCATGCTGATTTACAGATTGTTGTAGCATTCAGGATGTTACCAGAATTGGTCTGGGATATGCCCAAGTTGGGAACTTTCAATCTTCATGCGTCTTTATTACCACAGTATCGTGGGGCAGCTCCTATCAATTGGGCAATTATTAATGGCGAAACAGAAACGGGGGCAACAACTTTCTTTTTGAATCATAATATTGATACTGGTTCAATTATTTTTCAAGAAAAAGAAACTATTTCAGCAACCGATACCGTGGGCGATTTGTACGAACGTCTCATGCACAAAGGAGCTGGTTTAGTTTTAAAAACCGTCCGAGCAATTGAAACTGGCGATTACCCACAAGTTCCTCAAAATGAAACACTTGAAGCCAAACACGCTCCTAAAATTTTCAGAGAAACTTGTGAAATCAATTGGAATCAGCCTGCTAAAAAAGTCTATGATTTTATCCGTGGACTATCGCCGTACCCTTGTGCATGGACAACTTTAGATGGTAAAAACTGTAAAATTTATCAAGCCAAAATGGTAGAGTTTGAAGCTGATTGTGCGGTAGGTTCATACCTTTCAGACCAGAAAAAATACTTATATTTCAAATGTTCAGACGGATTTTTAGCAGTAGAAACCCTTCAATTAGAAATGAAAAAACGAATGGGGATTGAAGAGTTTTTGAGGGGAAATAAGGTGTAATTAAAATATCGCCAAATAAAATATAATATCTTGGAACTTAGTGCAGGCAGAATTTGCCTTCTGCCTGCATTAGTCCAAAATCCCTACCAGCCTTTTTTATTAGTGCTTCATTTCTGTGCTTCCTTTTTTGCAACAAGAAGGCAATTTTTCGTACCCTGCTGTTTCTGCTACAACTTCGTCGGCGTCGTAACCTACTTCTGTAATAGCTTTTTTGATTTTTGCAACATCTGTTTTCTTTGGTAAAAAGGTAACAGTCAGCACTTTATCATCCAAGTTTAATTCAGACAAAGTAACGCCTTTCGTGAAAGCCATCTGGCGTTCAATTCTTTCTTTGCACATTTCGCAAATGGCAGAAGTTTTAATTTTGACCGTTTGAGGCTTCGGTTTTTCTGCATAAACAAACATAGCAGTCAATAAAAAAGCGAGCAATAAAAGTGATTTTTTCATGATTTTTGAAAATTAATTATGATGGAAAATATAAAATTAGGGGAGTATGTATTAAGTCTTGAGTATTAAGTACTAAGTATTTGACACGAAATTTTATTTGGTTAGAATTTCTTAAAACATAGGATTCAAGACTTGATACATCCCTCCTAAAATACAAATAATAATACAATACCAACCAAAATCATCACTGTGTTTTCGATGATGGTGACGGTACTCATTGGTAAATTAAAAACTGCACCCAAACAAGCACATTTGATTTGCTTTTTATTCAGAACGCTACTGATTACGCCCAAATTACCGAATCCCATCAACGCAATATCTGCCAAATAAACCATTTTGGGTTGGAAGTGAATCAAACATAAAATACCCAAAGCTAATTCGAGAAATGGATAGATTTTTCCATACACAGGCACTCGCATTGCCAGCAAATCGTACATGGCAAAACTATTAGCAAAGTCTTTGATATTCAGCAACTTAAAGAAACTGAAGACTAAGAAAAATCCCGTCATGAAGTTGTGTAAAAATAGCTGTATCTGAAAATGTTTCCACTCGTAAATCCCTAAATGAAAAGATGTCAAAAGTGCCACACCCGAAATAAATCCAGCAATCAGCAGGAGCGGATAGTAGGTTTCTGTCCAAGTTTTAGGAGTGTCATCTGTTTGTACAACTGGCGAATTTTCTTTCAGAACTTTATACTTTTCGTGTGGTTTGAAAACTGCTAAAAGTTGCTCGAAAGTAACATTCCCTTCTGAATCAAAACTGATTTCTCCAGCTTTCCAATCAACTTCAACATTCTGAATATCAGAGAGTTGAGATAAAATGTATTTGACTTTATATTCGCAAGCCTCACAGGTCATACCCGTGACGGCATATTTATTTTTTGTTAAAAGCATTGTCTATTTAATTACAAAATTTTGTATCTCATTCCCGTATAAATCATTCGTCCGATGACTGGTCCCCAAACCATTGAAGCGTCGAAATTTTTACCAAAAGGGTCATTCGCAGATAAAATTGGAGATTTTTGGGTAAAATTATTCAAATTTTCGCCCCCAACATACAATTCCCATTTCTTGAAACCACGGGTAACTTGGGCATTTATATTAGAAAACGCTGGAGCAAAAACTGGAACAGAACTTTCAGAATGTACGTGTCCGTTTTCGGTATTTGGAATCCTTCGTTCGCCATTCCATTGCCATGTAAAATCAAATTTCCACTTGTCAAATTTAGTTGCGTAAGATAGATTAGCTAAAAATCTATCCCGATTGACAAACATTTTTGGTAACAATGAAAGCGTCCCTGTTTCAGTCAGAACATCATTTCTAACATCAAAAAGTCGGTACGCCATTTTCACATCAAAACGTTTTGCGGGCGAATAACTGACCTCTGCTTGAATGCTATTCGAGAAAGACCTGCCCTGCAAATTATAGAATCGCACCAAGTCGGATGATTCCATGTCAACCACCAATTGTTTCTGAAAATCAGTCCGATACGCATCCAAAATCAATGTACCCTTTTGGTTAAACAAGAAAAAATCTTGGGTCAGACTCGCTCCATAATTCCAAGATTCTTCTGGGTCAATCACATTTTTGAAAGATAACTGTCTGGAATTGACCAACATACCAAAATTTTCTGCAATCGCATTTGGTTTACGCCAACCCTTACCAGCACTCATACGCAAGTAGGTATTGGGGGTAAAATTGTATTTCAAATGTAATCTTGGTGTAAAACGAGTACCGTATAAATTATGAAAATCAATCCGCCCACCCAAAACTACCACTAATTTTTCGGGAATTGTTTCGGTATATTCAGCAAAAACACCAGGTACAGATTCAGCACGTTTCATGTTTAAATCCAAATATTTTTCGTCGTAATCGTCCCATAAATAACTTGCCCCAATCTTATATTGGTGATTGGTATTGTCAAAAATATTCTGGTAAATCAAGTTTGAATAAAAACTTTTTTGTATGCCTCTATAATTTTTAAAGCCGAAATAAGAAACATTTTCATGAGATAACGCATTGATAATCAGACCTAAACCTTTGTAGGGTTTCTGCTGAAATAACTTCGCTGTTTTACTAAAAAACTCATAACGGTTCGTCAAACTTCCGAAACCATAATTTATTGCTTTGCCTTTATCTCGACTTTCCTCAAAATTGACTTGCCCACCCAAACGGTCTTCGTAAAGGGCTTTGAAACCAAACTGAATCATCATTTTTTCGTCCTGATACTTCCAGCGATTAATCCCATTGAACTGCGTATAAAGTGGAATATCCAAGAAAGAATCTTTGTTCAAATCAAGCCGATTTTGCAACGTACTGGCATGAGACAAAAGCCCAACCGACCATTTTGAGTTGAGTTGATGAGCTAAATTTAGGTTCAATTCTCCACGTCCAAAACTATTCAAATACGTATTTAGGTACAGTTTTTCTTTGGCATCTGGTTTTACTAACTCAATGTTCAAAACGCCCGTCATGGACTCATAACCATTCAAAACTGAGCCTGCACCCTTGCCTACATCAATCGAAGAAATCCATGTGCCTGGGGTAAAATTGAGTCCAAAAGTAGTATTTAAACCCCTGATTGAAGGAATATTTTCGGTATTAATTTGGATATAATTCCCCGACAAACCAAGCATCTGAATCTGCTTTGCCCCCGTTATCGCATCAGAATAACTGACAGACACACTGGCATTAGTTTCAAAGCTCTCAGATAGATTACAACAAGCCGCTTTTGCTAAGGTTTTGGTATTGATAATTTCGGTATGAATTGGGTTCATACGGTCAATAGAAGTAGCTCCTGCCCGAACTGTAACTTCCTGCAAATCAGAATTTAAGGGCTTTAATTTAACATTCAGGAAAGCATCAGAATGAACCATCAGCGTATCAGTTTTGTAACCCACAGAACTGATGATAAGTTGATGATTTTGAGGAGCTTTTTTCAGGAAAAATTCCCCATTTACATCTGAAAAAGTCCCTGAAGTAGTATTCTGCCAACGCAAAACTACACCAATAATAGGTTCAGTTTTTCCGTCTGGTTTTTGCTCAAACACCCTTCCTTTGATAGTACTTTGGGCGAAGATTGTTTGGGTGAAAAGAAGGAGAAGTAGCGTAAGTTTTACGGGACTATATACATAATGTCGCAAAACCTCACCTGAAACCTCTCCCGAAGCGTCGGTCGCCCCGCCCCCTCTCCTGCAGAGAGGGGAGTATTTGTCGCCATTATTTCGTTCTGTGTGACACAGACCGAGGAAACGAATACTTCCAAAATATTTATTGAAAAAATACATAATTTCTTGATTTTAGAATGATAAATAGCAAAATCATGCCACGCTTCTGGTGACATACCTACGAATATCAAATCAAGAAAGTTTGAACAAAAATGAGCAGACTACGCCCGTATAATGGAGGAGAGTTTTGAAAATTCTGTGGAAGACCCGAACTAAAAATTGGGCTAACAGGTATTTGGTAGTAAAAAGATGCTAATGGAGTAATTTCTCCTAAAACACTTCCAGAATCATTATTTTGAAAGTTTTTTAGCTGAGAAGGTGTCTGGATTTTTTGATAAGAGACTTTGTCGTCACAACATTTTTGCTTATTAAAAGCCGTTTTTGAAGGAGTATTTTGTAGATTTTTTTTCTCTAAACAACATGATTTCGGACGAGAAAAAAGATACGTTTCTTTCCCTTTAATCTTACAGAAATGTTCGGTCATGGCAAATCCAGTACTTGCAAAAAGCACTTGAAAAGCCATCAATAGGCAAAATATGCGTATTCCGAATTTTTTCATGAATGATAATTTCCTTGCATTTTGAATCTACAACGTAAAATTATGCCTAAAAAGTTTAGTCTTCACAGAAATGTATCGAATTTTGTAGAGTTATTGGCTTTTAGCAGTTAGCTTTTGGCAAAATACTTATCAACTTTCTGACTTAAAACTTAAAACTTCTTATGTCTAAGCCAATTTTGGTTATCAAGTTCGGGACAGCTTCTATCACTCACAAAAATGGTGAAATTGATGATTCTATAATTGCTGAAATCGCTCGTCAGGTGGCTTTGCTTCATGCCAATTATCATATCGTAATTGTCTCTTCTGGGGCAGTTGGGGCTGGTAGAGGCTTACTGAAAGACTATAAAGGCACAATCTCTGAACGCAAAGCAGCAGCGGCAATTGGCAACCCTTTGTTGTTGGCAAAATATTCAAAATATTTTCAGCAATATCAGATTTCTATTGCCCAAAGCCTTTGTGAACGTCAGCATTTTGCCAATCGAAATCAATTTCTTCAACTCAAAGAAACTTATCAGGAACTTTGGCGAAATGACATTATCCCGATTGCCAATGAAAATGACGTGGTGAGTAATTTAGAATTGAAATTCTCGGATAATGACGAACTCGCAACCTTAATTGCCACAGGTTTCGGAGCAGAAACATTATTACTTTGTACTTCTGTCGGTGGACTTTTGGATGCCCAGAAGCAGATAATTCCATTGATTCCAAAGGTTGATGCTTCCGTTTTGGGTCTTGCCAATGACGATAAATCTTCTCTGGGTTTGGGTGGTATGGTTTCCAAATTAACCTACACAAGGCTTGCTACACGTATGGGTACAAAGGTCATTATTTTTGGCATGAAAATCCAAGACGGAATTATACAAGCCATTAATAATCAGAATGGTACGGTATTTTTAGCCCAAGAAGTAGCTTTGAATTCTCGACAAAAATGGTTGGCGAGTGGTAGTTTAATTTCAGGAAAAATACAAATTGATTCGGGGGCAGTGAATGCACTTTTAAATAGAAAAAGTCTTTTGGCAGTTGGTATCAAGAAAGTGCTGAGTGTTTTTGAAAAAGGAGAAGTTTTTGAAATTTTGGACGAAAAGAAAAACGTCGTTGCCATTGCCCGTGCCAGAGAATCCTCCGAAATAATTTCTCAAAATCTAAAAACCCAAAATTTTGAAGTAGCCAATGCAGACGAAATTGTGGTGATTTAGTGAAGTTATCAAGTTTGTACTCAAATTGTCGAGGTTTGAATTGTTGAATTGTTGTAACTCACTGATATACAACCATAATTGTCATATATTTTTCGCAAACCAATTTTGTTTGAGTATAAGTCGATAAGTTGCCGAGATAGTGTGAGTGAAATAAGCCAGCACCTACTTCATTTGTCAAATCGTATTACACTCGTTACATTTGTGTATGGAAAATTTCGTTGTTTCAGCCCGAAAATATCGCCCACAATTATTTGATTCTGTTGTGGGGCAATCACATATTACTACTACGCTCAAAAATGCCATTCGTACCAACCATTTGGCACAAGCATTTTTGTTTTGTGGACCCAGGGGAGTCGGCAAGACTACCTGTGCCAGAATTTTAGCCAAAACCATTAACTGTCAGAACCTTACCGATGATGCCGAAGCCTGTGGGGAGTGCGAATCGTGTAGAAGTTTTCAGAATAATGCGTCTTTTAATATCCATGAATTAGATGCTGCCTCCAACAACTCGGTTGATGATATTCGGAACTTGATTGACCAAGTTCGGTATCCTCCGCAGTCTGGAAAGTACAAAATTTATATTATTGACGAGGTTCATATGCTGTCGACGAGTGCCTTCAATGCTTTTTTGAAGACCCTCGAAGAACCGCCTTCTTATGCCATTTTCATTTTAGCAACTACCGAAAAGCATAAAATTCTTCCCACGATTTTATCCCGTTGTCAGATTTTTGATTTTAATCGAATTCAATTAAATGACATTGCGGAACACCTCCTCACAATTGCTGAACGAGAAGGGATTTCAGCCGAAAAAGAAGCATTAGAACTGATTGCCTTGAAAGCCGACGGCGGACTCCGTGACGCCCTTTCAATGTTTGATTTGAACGTTACTTTTTCTAAGGATAATCTGCTCAAATATTCGGAAGTCCTTGAAAATCTGCACATTCTGGATTATGATTATTATTTCAGAATGACGGATGCCCTTATTTCTTCTAATAGTTCTGAGGCATTGATTCTTTTTGATGAAATCTTGAAAAAAGGCTTCGATGGACATCAATTTGTGGTCGGACTTTTGGAGCATTTCAGAAATCTTTTGGTCTGCAAAGACCCCGTTACGGTTCGGTTATTACAGGTTTCTGAATCCGTTCAGAAAAAATATTTAGAGCAATCTGCTGTTACCCAATATTCATTTTTAGTTTCATCATTGAGTCTCGGAGCAAACTGTGATTTGAATTATAAGGCTTCCAAAAGTCAGAAATTACACGTAGAAATTTGTCTGATAAAAATGGCAAATCTTACACAACTTTTCAACCTTGCGTTATTACCCACACAGGAGGGCGGTAATTTGGGAAAGTCTGAGGGAATCAACGAAAAACAAGTGACTGATAAAGTCTCACCCGTGGCTACAATACCAGTGGTAGCTCCAATCGTTGATTCCCAAGTGTCTCATAATCAGAATATTAATACAGTTTCTTCCATTCCCAAACCAACAATGGGAGGATTGAAAACTACCTCCACCATTGGTAAGCCTTTGGCTCAGGTTAGTAATAAAACAGTTGTAGCCGAACCCGTAATTGTTCAGAATAAACCAATCATTTTAGATGAATTGAAACAAGCGTGGGCAACATTTGTAAATCATCTGGAAGAGCAAAGAAAATTTAGTGAATTCGTGATTTTGAATCGAGATTTTACCTTAGATGGCACAACAATTCACTTGGAAGTAGATAACGAAATTCAGACAGAATTGCTCACTACGGTATTGCGAACAGAGGTTTTGAATTATTTACGACAAAAATTATCAAATTCTTCACTACATATAGAAGTAGTAGTAATGAAAGAAGAAAAGGTAAAGAAAATATACACCCAAGCCGATAAATTTAACTACTTAGCCACAAAAAATCCAGCTTTATTGGAGTTGAAAAATACATTAGGATTGGATTATGATTATTAACCACAACAAATGACAATTATTAGTAAAGACCTTCTTTGGAAAGGTATTATAGAAGATTTATTTGACCACTTTTTGATTTATTTCTATCCTAATGCAACTGAAATTTTTGATTTTTCTAAAGGTTTTGAATTCCTTGATAAAGAACTCGAACAAATAATTATTCCTTCAGAAAGTCAGAATCGGATTGCTGATAAGTTGGTAAAGGTTTTCACGAAAGAAGGTCTGGAACAATGGATTTTAGTACATATTGAGGTGCAAGGGTATGAAGACAATTCTTTCCCACTGAGAATGTTTACCTACTATTATCGTATTTTCGATAAATATCACCGACCTATCACAGCCATAGCACTATTCACTGATGATACACCTGCATATCGTCCGAGTGTCTATCAAACTTCATTTTTGGATACCTCAATAGTGTATTCTTATGGTACATATAAGTTATCTGATTATCAACCAAGTGACTTCCAGAAAATTGACAATCCCTTTGCGATCGTTATGGAGACAGCTTGGTATGGTCTGAAAACCAATAAGTTAACCGATGAGAATTTGTTTACATTGAAACTCGATTTAGCCAGAAGATTATCCAAGAAAGGCTACTCCAAAGAAACTTTTTTGAAAATGTGTTCGTTTATTAAGAGTTATGTATCGTTTGGAAATAAAGAATTATTGCCTAAATTAGTAGAAGAAATAGATACAATAAACCAAATCACAAAGCCAATGGGTATCTTAGAAACAATAGAACAGGAAATAAAAAAGCAAACAACTGAAGAGGTTACAAAAGATAATGTTAAAAAGCTCTACAAAAAAGGTTTTTCTATTGATGTTATTGCAGAGACTTTAGAAATTTCGGTTGCATTTGTAGAACAAGCCATCGCTGAATAGTGATGCCAAAATAAGATTCAATTTTAAAGAAGCTCCAAAATTGTGGGCTTCTTTTTTTGTAGTGAAGCTGTTTATCCACATAATTTCATTTGGAATTTTCAGTTATTTTTAATAAAATTGAACAACTCTCTATCACAAAATATTTGCTTTGAAATGATTAATATTTTTTAAATGTCTATTTCCCCAAAAATAAATATCAATAAACTCACAGCCGACGACCTGATTTATGGCTACATGAATGGTATCTTCCCGATGGCAGACACCGACGGTACGCTATACTGGTACTCGCCTGAACCTCGTGCAATTATTCCTATTGAAAGTTATTCTTCTCCAAAATCGCTCAGACCAATTCTCAATAAAAAGATTTTTGAAGTAAGAATAAATACTGATTTTGAGACAGTTATGCGGAATTGTGCTGCCCCACGCAAGGGAGATAATGAAACTTGGATTTCTGACGAAATAGTGGACGCCTACTGTGAATTACACAAAATGGGATTGGCATATTCCGTTGAAACGTATCTGGATAATAACTTGGTGGGTGGCTTGTATGGTGTGGCAATGGGAGCAGTTTTCTTCGGAGAATCTATGTTTTATAAAGTACCTGATGCCTCTAAAGTTGCCTTTCATTATTTGATTGAAATCCTGAAAGCACAAAAATACGAACTACTTGATACTCAGTTTATTAACGATAATGTAAGGCGATTTGGAGCAATAGAAATCCCACGAGCAGATTATATCAAAATGCTGAAAGTTTCCTTAGAAAAACGCTGTCATTTCACCGAAGCTGATTTAGAACATTTGTTTAATTGATTAGACTTCCTGCGAAAGTGTTTGATGTTAAAAAACAGCATCTTTTCGGCTACAAACAAAGAAAATTTTTCAACCGTAGCGATGCTATGCTCTCAAAATTTTCTTTATTTTCGCTCAAAAATCTCCTATTTTTCAATTACCAAACACTTTCGCAGGAAGTCTGTTGTACTTTCTACAAATCCCAAATTTTCAAATGCTTCACATTGACCTTCCCTTTTTCAGTAAAAATTGAAAACTGATTTGTCCCTGCTTCTGGGAAAAATAAATCTGTCAACGCCACTTTTCCGTCATTTCCGAAAACTTCTACCGACGATTTATCTACCAAAATCTGTAATTTCAATTTCTTGTCTTGCAAAGCTAAATTCACTTTTTCGACAGACCCAAAACTATCTTTAATTATTTTTCCAGATTTTGTTCTGTCGATGTACAGTTCTTTGGTTTTAGTATCATAGCCAATCACTGTTTCTTGTAACACCTTTTTCTTGTCAGTTTTATCTTTTTTCTGCCCAATTTTGAATCCGAATTTTTTCGCAGATTTTAATTCAAACTCCACTTCAATCAAATACGAATTCTTGGAAAAAAGGCTATTACCAGTCAGCTCTTTTTCTTCGGATAATACAAAATTATCTTTTTCAAAAATTCGATTCTCATTCTTATGTTTTAGGGCTTCAATAGGTTGTTGGATTAATCTGATTCCTTCTGGAAATGTCTTAAATGAAATCTCTCTCGGAATAGACATCGTGCCTTTCCATGGAAACGTTGGAATTTCTCCCGCATATTGCCAACTCGCCAACCAGCCTAACATTAATTTCTGATTTTCGGGCGGATTATTAAAAGGTATTCCAGCGTAATAATCCTTTCCGAAATCAACATATAATTTCGTTTCGGGGGGATTATTATTGGTAAAATTTTTTCCATCAAAATCTCCTACAAAATACTGCATACCCGTGAATCCATCCGTAACTCCATTAGAAGAAATCATCAATAACCATTTGGTATTCTGATAGTTACCATCAACTGGCAATTCTATCAAAGATGGACATTCCCAGATTTTACGCATATCTCCTTGTTGACCAAACTCTCCTATTTTATCCCAATTCTTTAGATTTTTAGACCCAAAAAATACCACTTTATATTCCAAAGGTAATACAGTTGACATAATCCAATGTTGAGAAGACTTATGCCAAAAAATATGTGGATCACGGAAGTCTTTTTTGTTTAAATCAAGTACAGGATTTCCTACAAATTTCGTCCAAGTACGACCTCTATCATTGGAATAAGCAAGATGTTGGTTTTCTTTTTTGCCGTGATAATCAGCCGTATAAATCGCTACTAAACAACCTTCTGACTGAGTTGAAAAACCACTTGTATTCTGAACATCGGCAACGACAGTTCCCGAAAAAATCCAAACGGAGTCTTCTGGAATTGCTACTGGTAGGTTTTCCCAAGAAAGCAAATCCTTACTTACGGCATGACCCCAACTCATGTGTCCCCATTGGTTTTCGTAGGGATTGTGTTGGTAAAAAAGATGGTATTCGCCCTGAAAGAAAATCAATCCGTTCGGATCGTTTGTCCAGTTTTTGGGCGGAGAAAAATGCTTAGTGGGTCGCCAATGAGGTGTTTCTTGATTTTGAGCGAAAAGAAAAAAAGGAAAGATTAATAAAATAATAAGGAGACGTTTCATAGTTTTTTGTTGATTATTAAAGAATAAACGCAGGCTGAGTTTTGAACCCAGCCTGCGTTAGACCAATCTGAAATCAGAAATAAATTACTCAAAAACCACCATTTCTACTACTTCATACCAATTTTCCATGTGAGTTTTGTAGTGATTTTCAACAATATTTCGCTTAATTTTCAATGTTGGCGTTAGCATATTATTGTCCACAGACCATGCGTCACGCACTACGATGATTTTTTTGATATGCTCGTAGTTCTTAAAGTTAGGATTTACCTGTTTTACTGTATCTCCCAAACTCTGGATAATTATCTCACGGTCAGTCATTTTTCCAACATCAGAAAGTACTACCAACGCAACGGGTTGAGGCAAATTTACACCAGCTACGCAAATTTGTTCGATGAACGGATTGGTTGCAAATTGATTTTCAATCGGAGCAGGCACAATGTATTCTCCCTTCGCAGATTTGAACATATCTTTTACCCGACCCGTAATTTTTAGATAACCTTCTGAATCAACTTCGCCCATATCTCCCGTACACAACCAACCATCACGTATGAGTTCGGCAGTTAATTTTGGTTCTTTAAAATACCCAATCGTATTCCAAGAAGCCTTCATCTGGATTTCACTTGTCTCAGGATCAATTCTGATTTTCACGGCACTATAAGGTTTCCCGACAGTCCCACTTTTGACTGCATTGGCTGGCATAATAGTATTCGCCCCAACATTTTCGGTCATTCCGTAGGCTTCTCTAATATTGATTCCTAATTTTTTGTACCAAGTAAGCAAACTTTCAGGCATTGGTGCTGCACCCGTCAGGATAATCTGAGCATTTGAAAGACCCAAACCTGCCTTTATTTTTTTCTTGATTAAACCCGAAATAATGGGAATACTGAGCAGTAAATTCAAACGTTTTTGTGGCATTTTTGATAAAATACCCATCTGGAATTTTGTCCAGATACGAGGCACTGCCAAAAAATGCGTTGGTTGAGCCGCCTGTAAATTTTTCTGAAAACTCTCTAAAGTTTCTGCAAAATAAACTGTTCCGCCCGACGCCACACTGGCAGATTCTACAATATTTCGCTCGGCGATATGGCACAATGGCAAGTAAGAGAAAAATACAGCGTTAGGGAGATTCAGCAAAACTTCATCCTGAGTATCATTAATGGCATCAACCATTGCTTGGTAGGTAATCATTACACCTTTGGGTACTCCTGTTGTGCCAGAAGTGTAAACAATTGTGCCAACAGCCTCTGTATTAGGAGCTTTGAAGTTTTGGAGAGGCTCATTTTTTGCTACTAAATCGTCCCAATTTTCAAACTCTTTGGGGCTATTTTCGTAGTATAAAGGAAAACTTATGCACTTTACTTCGGCAGGAATTCCGTTTTTCATGATTTCCCAACTATCCAATTTTCCAACAAAAAGCACCTTACTTTCTGAATGCACCAAAACTTGATTCAGTTGGTCTGCAGCCAACGTTGGATAAAAAGGAACAGACACATGACCTGCCATAGAAATTGCAATATCTGCCATAATCCAATGGGCACAATTCTTGGAAACTAAACCAATATGACTACCTTCTGGTAAACCCATGGTTTGTAGGGCAGTTGCCATTCTCCGAATTTGATTTCCTGCCTCTCGAAAATTAAAATCTATAAATTTATCTCCTTGGGGTTGACGAAGGAAAATATTATTGGGCGTTTTTTCTTCCCAAGAAATAAAATTTTCAACTATCGTTTTGAATGTACGTCGCATAAGTTTTTATGTTTGTGATTTGTGGGGGATTTCTGCTGTCGGCTGTTGGCAATTGGCTTTTAGCTGTCGGCTGTTTGCAATCGGATAATTACCGATTTCTGAAAACTAATTGCCAAAAGCTAAAAGCCAACTGCTAATTGCCGATAGCCAAATAATTTCAGTACAATTTAAAGAATTTTCTGTATTTTAATTATCTTTGTTTGTGAATTATTCTTGAGTGAATTTTTTATCCTAACCCCATTAAATTCAAAATGAAAACCACCAACGTTTTTAAGTCCCTGTTAATCATAGTGTTAACAGTTGCATTGTCGTATGTTTTCATGCAAAGTTTTCCGAGCTTTGGTCATGTCATTGTTAGACCGTAATAGAAATTATCAATCATCAGACAGTCATCATTCTTTCCAATGATGACTGTTTTTATTTTACCATCATGCGAAAATTCTTCAAATTCATTGGTTATACACTGTTAGCGTTGCTTGGTGTTGTTTTAATTTACTGTGTCTTAAATTACCATGCTGACATTCCCTTGGCGGAACTTCAACCAAAATATACCAATGCCGAATCTGAATTTATGGACTTGGATGATATGAAAATTCATTATCGGGACGAAGGTTCTGCCCAAGATTCAGTTCCTGTGGTCTTGGTGCATGGTACAAGTTCTTTCTTACAAACTTGGGATGCTTGGACACAAACCCTTTTGCCTACGCACAGAGTCATCAGGTTAGATTTGCCAGGTTTTGCCCTTACTGGACCAACCAAAACCAATGATTATTCGATGTCTTTTTACACAAAAACATTGCATAATTTCTTGCAAAAACTCAAAGTAAATCAATGTTATTTAGCAGGAAATTCTTTGGGCGGGGCAATCGCTTGGGAATACGCACTTGCCTATCCGAATGAAGTAAAAAAGTTGATTCTGGTAGATGCGGGGGGCTATCCGATGAAGAAAATAGGCGAAGGAAATATTGGTTTCAAGATTGCACAAATACCCGTTTTACGGAATATTATGTCCGTCGTGACGCCACGTTCTTTAGTTGAAAAAAGTTTGAAAGGAACTTATGGAGATGCCTCGAAAGTAACAGATGAATTAATTCAAAAATATTACGACATGGTACTGCGTGAAGGGAATCGGGATGCTTTGGTAGCGAGGTTTTCTACTAAGAAATTCAAAAACGAAGATTATCTCAGAATCAAGACTATCACCGTACCAACTTTGATTATCTGGGGAGAATTAGACAGATTAATTCCTACTGAAAATGCACAAAAATTTCATGAAGATTTACCTAATGATACCCTGATTATTTACAAAGGAGTCGGACACGTACCGATGGAAGAAGAACCCTACAAGACAGGGCAAGACATTCTGATTTTTTTGACGAAGAAGTAGTATCAGTTCTTTAAAATGATAAACGAGCGTTGCAAAGCTACGCCCGTTTAAGTATCACTAACACACCAAAATAAAATCTTTTGTTAAAGACTTTACTTAGACAATATTAAACAAAAAAAATACTAAAAGCAAAACTTTATTTTTGTGAGTATTAAAAAAACATTGCAAATGTGCAAATTAAGTCATTATTACCACCAAAGAATATAGTTTTTAAGAGTTTGAAATAAAGCACTTTAGAAGAAAGGTATTTTAATAGAAAAAATAACAATTTGCTCATTTTGCAATTGATTGCAATAAAAATGGCAATTTTAAGAAATTAGAGTCAGCACGTCATTCTTTCAAAATCATCATTAAAATATTACATTTGAAATCCACAACCCTAAATATTAATGCTTTTATACATTTTTTTTGTGAAAAATATCTTTAGAATTATTACTGTTTCAGTGTCATTATTTGCTTGTTCATTGATTGAAAAAGCAAAAGAGACGCTCATTGTAGAACCTGTTTCTTGGGATGGCTTTCAGTGCGATAACTCTCAGAAAATCAAACAGTTAAACGTTTATGATGTTGCTCAGGCATTTTATGAGAAAGATACTTTACTGAAACAAAATATTAAATTTCAGAAAGTCTTTGTTGGTATTGCAGACACGCAAGGAGAGATTTCAGTGGCAGGTGTAAAAAATCCTGATGGTGGTCGCCCAGAAGAGATTTCTATTAACCAAACGGTAAAATTATCAGAAAGTGAAAAAGAGTTTTTGGGGGCATTGGCGTACGAACCACGTTATTTATACGACCGATGGTCACACCTTTTGGCAAAGGATAGAGCGATTTTTTTGGGCAAAAGAGATTCTATTCATAGCATTCTAAAGACTCAATATAATTCTGTAAAAGTTATTTCAGACTTACGTTCTTTGGCAAATCAGCGTAGATATTTGGATAAAAATAAATCTACTTCTCCAATCTCTATGCACAATTTTGGCTTTGCTGCCGACTTTGCCGTTTTCCAAAAAGGACGGATTGCTAATAATTTTTCATTGTATCGTCCCTTGAACGATTTGACCGCACAACATGGCATAACTTGGGGTGGGAATTTTATAGGTTTCGTTGACCCTGGACATATTCAGTTGTTCAAAAATGGAGCAGAAATGCTTAGAAAATATCCCGATTTAAGATTTGAATTTGAACCATACAGAGCTTTTTATCTTTCTTGGATGAACAAAATGATTGGTTGGGGCAAAGAAGCAAAAGCAGGAGATACTAAGGAATTATTGGTAGAATTAAATAAGCTCAAAAAAGACAATCCATGTACTTGTAATGGCACTGCTTCTTATCCGATGCCATTGATTGCCAATATTCAAAATCAATTAAAACCATCTGGTTATCAGCAAGTTACAGACCTTTTATTGGTCGGAGATTTAACAACACAGACAGTTTCTTTGGTCACTTCAAATGGAGTAATTGCTTATCCTTTGGGAGTTTGGAAATAGTTTTTTTCGATTTTCGTTGCTCGATATTCGTTGCTCGATGTTCGACAACCGAATATCGTGTAACGAGCAACGAACAACGAAAATCGAGCAACGAAATCAACATTAAAACCATTCAGATTGCATTTCTACTGTCACGTTATCAGAACTCATTAATCTTCTGGCTAATCCGTCAATTTTCACGAGTTCGTATTCATAAAAATACCTCATCGTGGCTAATTTTCCCTGATAAAAATTCACATCATCGCCTTGTGCAGTTGCCAATTTTTCTTGGGCTTTTATGCCTTGTACTAACCACTGCCAAGCAATTGTAACAATTCCAAAAAGTTCAAGATAAAGTGTGGCGTCCGACAAGAAAACTTCCAAATCAGCCGCCGCCAACGAGAGTAAATGTTGGGTAATTCCAGCAGATTTCTCTAAGTATTTTCTCAATTTTTCCGCAAAAGGTTTCAAAGATTCATACTCAGAAGCTTGTTCAATAGTTTTCATCAATTCCTCAAAAAACAGTTGCAGACTTTTTCCATTTTTAATGATGATTTTTCTACCCAATAAATCCAGTCCATGAATCCCCGTTGTGCCTTCATGAATGGGATGAATTCTGGCTTCTCTATAAAATTGTTCTACTGGAAAATCAGTCGTATAACCCGCTCCGCCTAAGATTTGAACCGCCGCCGAAGTACTAAGACAGCACATTTCAGAAGGGTAAGATTTGGCAATTGGCGTGAGTAAATCCAAGAGCAAATGATAGTATTCTCGTTCTTCGCCTTCGGTCACGTGGGCAAGGTCTGCATATAAACCGCATTGGGTTAAAAGTGCCAAAGAACCCTCTACGACTGCTTTTTGGAACAATAACATTCGTTTAACGTCTGCATGGCGAATGATTTGTGTCTGTGGTTTTGAAATATCTTTATCAGAAATTACCCTGCCTTGTGGACGTTCTTTGGCATATTCCAAAGAGGCATAATAAGCGGCAGTTCCGATAGCGGCGGCGTTCATACCTACACCAATCCGAGCCTCGTTCATCATCTGAAACATATAGGTCAAACCCTTGTGCGGTTCACCCACCAAATAGCCCAAAGTATTGTCATTCGACCCCACCATCAGATGGGCAATTGGGGCACCTTTGTAGCCCATTTTGTGGTAAACTCCAGCCGTTAGTACGTCGTTATCTTCGAGTATGCGATGTTCGATGTTCGATGTTTGGTTTTCGATGTTTGTAGTATTTATTCCATTACTTCCGCCTCCTGTCTCCTTTATTCTTTTCTGTGGAACAACAAACAGAGAAATTCCTTTTGCACCTGCTGGACCACCTTTGATTTTGGCAAGCATCAAATGAATTACGTTTTCGCACATATCGTGGTCGCCCGCTGAAATATAAATTTTCTGTCCTTTTATTTTGTAAACTCCTGGGCGGCACTCCGCATCGGAATCAGTGGGTTCTGCGGTAGTTGTAATGTCAGAAAGGGAACTTCCTGCGTCGGGTTCGGTGAGTGCCATTGTGCCTTGCCAGATACCTGCATACATATTCGGAATGTAAATTTCTTGCAATTCTTTCGAGCCAAAACTTCTCAGTAAATTAGCCGCACCAGTCGTTAAGAATGGAAAAACTGAAGACGAATAATTAGCTGCTTGAAAAATAAAAGCTGCTGAATTCAGTACCGTAGAAGGAATCTGTTGACCACCTTCTTCGTAACTAAAACCTGCATTAATCCAGCCGTCATCTCCAAATTTTTTGATAATATTTCTCATTCCTTCATGGATTCGGATTTTTCCATCTACTAATTGAGGCTCTTTCCTGTCCATTTCTGTCAGAAGCGGTTTCAACATTTTTTCAGCAATTTGTTCAGCAGAGTCCAAAACCATATCAAAAGTTTCACGAGCATGGTCTTGATAATAAGGATATTTGGTTAATGATTCTGCATCAAAAACTTCATACAAAAGAAATTGGAGATTACGTTTACTGAAAAATTGAGTTGCCATGATAATAATTTGAAAATTTGTTGATTTATTCGTTTGAGAAAAATCTATTTATTCTAAAGTTAAGAACCTCTCATCTTGCTACAAAGTTTTACTTAACATCTTTTAACAAGCACAACAAAATATGATAATCTTTTAGAGAGTTATTGAGGAAACAAACAATACTAAACATGAAAAAAAATCCTCTCAACTTTCTGATTATCAGAATCTTAATTACTATTTCGTTCGGAATTTTTAGTTGTAGTACAGACGAAGTTAAAGCTCTGAAAGACGCTCTTGTTGCTAAAATATGGCGAGTCAATAAAGTAGTGCAAAAGACCCTTGATAATGGAAGAGAAACTATTGTATTTCAGAAAATCTCGGGCATAAAACCAGCAACACTCGGAGATGATTATTGGAAAATGAATTACTCTTTCAAAATAGAAAGCGATAAAACTCAGACTTTT
This sequence comes from Cytophagales bacterium, assembly GCA_013298865.1. Lineage (GTDB taxonomy): Bacteria > Bacteroidota > Bacteroidia > Cytophagales > Spirosomataceae > JAAFJL01. The sequence goes on from JAAFJL010000098.1 coordinate 22,119, forward strand.
ACCTACACAGACCCAAGAGGAAAAACCCATACAGGAACTTGGAGTTTCACAGAAAATGATAGTAAAATAGAGTTAAAAGAGAATAACCTTTCAATTATTAATATTCTGATAATCAGAAATTTAGACAATAAAATATTCAATTATTCCGAAATTAACGGCAAAATAGAGACGATTTTCGAGATGAAATAAAAGAAAAATTTTCACAACAAAAAAGCCTTCCAAAACAGATTTTGGAAGGCTTTTTTTGTGGAAACTTTAATCTTACTTCTTTTTCTTACCAGGCATTGTTGGCATTGCTACTGGTAACTTTGCTGTCCAATCGGTTACACCTTTTTCGATAGCCTCTTTGAAGAAACCAAAAGACGCATCTCCTTTGCCTAATTCCATTGCTTTTTGTGCCAATGGCACAGCCTCAGCATAATTGCCTAACTTGCTCAAAATCTGAGCCTTAACCCATACATTACGGAAAGTTTCTGCACCAGCAATTGACGTATTTACAAGTTTTAGGGCTTGGTCTAACTTACCTTTTCCTTGCATATAATCTGCTGCATTACGCATGGTTGTAGCGTTGTCTGTCGTCATTTTTGCTACTGACGCTTCTACCATTTTAGAAGTTTCAACAGCTACTGGAGCAGCAATTTTTTTGTCCGCCCAAGAGATATTCATGCTTGCTGTACTGTCTGTAATGTCTGAGAAATCAATCGTGAAAGACTCAACTTTAGCAACTGTTGAAGGCTTTACAGTTACACGAAGAGCGTCTTTTTCCTGAGCATAATTTTGTTCAGAAGCACCAGCGTCTTTATTGAAAATCAAAGTCC
>JAAFJL010000096.1 GCA_013298865.1 Cytophagales bacterium
TGGAAAATCAAAAAATCACCATCGAGGCAATCATAAATGCCCCAGTAGCAAAGGTTTGGGAAAATTGGACTGAACCCAAACATATCACGAAATGGAACAATGCCTCCGACGATTGGCATACGCCACACGCAGAGAACGACTTGCGAGTTGGTGGTAAATTTCTCTCACGCATGGAGGCAAAAGATGGTAGTTTTGGGTTTGATTTTGAAGGAACTTATTCAGAAGTAATCCCTTTTGAAAAGATTAAATACGGACTTGAAGATGGTCGTGAGGTGGAAACATTTTTTGCTGGAAATGACTCAGCAACCACAATTACGACAACTTTTGATGCTGAAAATGAAAACCCTGTCGAATTTCAACAGGCTGGCTGGCAAGCGATTTTGAATAATTTTAAGAGATATACAGAACAGTAAATAATTGAAAAACGCTTAATCAAAATGACATACATTAATACTTATATCACTTTCAATGGCAACTGTCGAGAAGCCATGAATTTTTATCAAGAATGTTTGGGCGGAGAGCTATTTTTCCAACCCATTGGCACTTCGCCCATGTCAGAAATGATGCCCCCACAGATGAAGGACAGCATTTTACACGCTACTTTGACCAACGGAGATGTTGTCATTATGGGTTCGGATATGGTGGACAATAAGGGCTTAATCCGTGGCAATGCAATGTCGATGATGCTCAATTGTAGTAGTGAAATTGAAATCCGAGAAGCGTATGACAAATTGGCTTCGGGCGGAGATGCAACACACCCATTGGAGCATACTTTTTGGAATGCTTTATTTGGTGGATTGACAGATAAATTTGGGAATCGGTGGTTACTTAATTTTGATAAAAACTAAGAATAATCATGGAAAAATTACCTGTAAAAAATATTGACGAATACCTTGCTTTTCAACCTGAAAAAGTAATGGAAGCACTCGAAAATCTGCGTCAAATTATCAGAGAAACCGCCCCCGAAGCTGAGGAGGTAATCAGCTACGGAATTCCTGCCTTCAAATATCAGGGGATGCTCGTGTATTTTGCAGCTTACAAAAAACATTGTAGTCTTTTTGCTGGAAACGGAGCATTGACTGAACAAATGCAGGAAGAATTAAAAGGCTACAAAACCTCAAAAGGAACGATTCAATTTACCATAGAAAAGCCCCTTCCAGATGAATTAGTAAGGGAAATTGTAAAAATTAGAATGAAACAGAATGAGGAGAAAATGAAGAATAAAAAGTAAAAAGTAATCAAATATCTAATCAATAAAATCATGAATCCTAAAACAACAAAAATTATTTTCTGGGTAACAACTACCCTCATTTTCCTTTTTGAAGGTGTTATGCCTGTTATCTTTCGCAACAACGAAGAGGGTAAAGTCGCCATGCAACATTTGGGTTATCCTGCATATATGGGTATATTGCTACTGTGTTTCAAAGTCCCAGGAGCTTTGGCTTTGATGATTCCACAAGTTTCTGCAAAAATCAAAGAATGGGCTTATGCAGGTTTTACCATTGATTTCTTGGGTGCTTCGCTGAGTTACCTTTTTGTAGATGGTTTAGTGGGCTTTACCTTTTTCCCATTTGTGGTATTGGCAATTTTAGCGGTTTCCTATATTTGTTATCATAAACTACAAGGCACAAAAGGGATTATTTAGAAGGGTAAAAGTATTGAGTATTAAGTCCTAAGAATCCATTTCCCGACTTAATACTTAGGACTTTTCACCCCCTCAGATACCTCAATCTTTTTCCTTCCTCCATACGTTCGATGGCGTACCTGAGCATCGTTCTGGGCATTTTTGGTAGGTGTTCATCCAAGAATTCCTCTAATGCCAATTCATCTCGTTTTCCTACTTCACGCAACATCCAACCACAGGCTTTGTGCATGAGGTCATGGGTGTGAGTGAGGAACTTTTCGGACAGTGTAAAAATGTCCGAAAACTGTTTGTTTCTGATAAATTCAAAACAAGAAACTACCGCAATACGCTCTGACCACAAATGTCCTGAATCCGCTAAATCATAGAGTATTTGTCGGTCTTTATTCAGTAAAAATTTGCCTAAAATTTTGTAGGAAGAACAATCTACCAAGTCCCAATTATTGATTTGCTGAACATTTCTAACATAAAAATCTACCATTTCTTGTTGTTGAAAAGCTGACGATTTCGGAAATTTTGCTACTAAAACCAACAATCCAGCAAAACGTAATTCATGGATTTTATCATTGATAAGTTCCTGAATATCAGATATATTCATACTTTTCCAATGCTCTTTTACCAATATTTGCACCTGTGGATTTGATATTCCGATAAAAATATCCCCTTCGCTGTATTCGCCTTTTCCAGTTTTGAAAAATCTGCTTGTTTGAATAGCACGCTCAGGGTTTGCGAGTTGGAGGAGAGCTTGTTTTAGGGCTGACATCTTTGGGTTTTTTATCTTGAATTACTATTTTTCTAACACTATTGAAAGGAACAATTTCGGTAGATTTTGTTCGGGGATGATACAAAAAAACGACGGAACTCGTTGTACCTATCAGGAGTGGTAAACTATCCGTTTCGATGGGTTCTAAACCTGTGGTAAGATACATTTTTACAGGTATGCCTTTCCCTGATTTTATTTCTTTGACTTTGTACTTTCCATAAAATATTGCAACATAAGAAGTATAAAGCAAGACAACCAGCCCGTAACTTACTAAATAGCTGTTTGCTGTGGGTTTGATAATGTTAAATCGACCTTTCCTATATTTCCAAAATCTTGGAAAAGTTTTCAAACTCCACTTATCCAAAAGATAAAGCAGGTAAATAAAAATGATTGTCAAGACAAAGAAAAGTAGATAAAATGGGTCTTTGAAGGCAATCAAAATAAAGTCACTAATTTGTGAATATTCTAAGATATTTATTTGAAAATAAAAAAAGTAAACTCCACTAAAAATCATACCTATTCCCGTAAGAATCAGATAACTAACCGTAAAAAAGAGAGCTTTGTCTTTCTCGAAGACGTGTATGATTTTTTTTAGTTTTAATTCAAAATCTGAATGGACGTTTTCTGGTTGTGGGCTTGTTTGCATGGGCTAATTTTTCTCTAAATATAAAACTTTTTCCCTTTCCAGAATTAACTTTACCGATATGGCAGAAATACCTTCATACAAAAAAGGACTCCCGACTCAGATAGCGGTCTTGGGAGGCGGTAGCTGGGCAACAGCAATAATCAAAATCTTGAGCGAAAATAATGTCAAGATTAAGTGGTGGTTGCGTCGGAAAACTGACGTGGATTTCATCAAAAAATACAATCATAATCCAAGTTATCTGACGGATGTGATGCTGAATCCTCGTCGAGTACGAGCTTACTACAAAATGTCGGACGCCCTCCATGATGTCGATATTATCATTTTGGCAGTACCAGCAGCCTTTATTCCAGAAGCCCTCAAAAGCCTTAATCGGAGTCATTTTGCAGGAAAAAAGGTCGTTTCAGCCATCAAGGGAATGATTCCCGAAGAAAATATGCTTGTGACAGACTGGATAGAGAAATTCTTTGGCGTACCTCTCACACAGATGTGCGTAATAGCGGGACCCTGCCATGCAGAAGAAGTTGCACTTGAAAAACAATCATACCTCACGATTGGCTCGCCGAATATGACATTGGCACAAGAATTTTCAGACCTCATGACTTGTCGGTATGTACAAGCCTACCCAATTGCAGATTTGTATGGCGTTGAATACTGTGCGGTAATCAAAAATATCATTGCTCTTGCCTGTGGAATTACGCATGGTTTGGGCTATGGAGACAATTTTCAGGCAGTTTTGGTATCTAATGCCATGCAGGAAATCAACCGTTTTCTGAGTGCAGTTTACCCGCATACTGTTCGAGATTTACACCGTTCTGGATACCTCGGCGACTTATTGGTAACGGCATATTCTCAGTTTTCGAGAAACCGAACTTTTGGCAATATGATAGGAAGAGGATATTCTGTAAAATCTGCTCAGATAGAGATGAATATGATTGCAGAAGGATATTATGCCGTGAAAAGTATCAATCAAATCAATAAAAATTATCAGGTAGAAATGCCCATCGTGACGGCAGTTTACAATATTCTTTACGAAAAATCAACGCCAGTTTCAGAGATGAATAAATTAAAACTATTGCTAATGTAATTGAGTTGTGATTGAGTGATTTGTGATTTAGTGGATGGCTAATAACTCACTAAATCACAAATCACTCAATCACAACTAATCTTAATTCGTCTTCAAAAGTTCTACTTCAAAGATTAAAGTTGCTCCTCCTGGGATGTCTGCACCAGCACCACGTTCGCCATACGCCAAATGATGCGGGATAAAAAACTTGTATTTGCTACCCGTATTCATCAATTGTACGCCTTCAGTCCAACCCGTAATTACCTGATTCAAACCAAAACTAATAGGGTCATTACGCAAAACACTACTGTCGAAGATAATACCATCAATCGTAGTGCCGTGGTAATGTGTCAGAACTTTTGCTCTTGGTCCACTTGGTTTATCGCCATCTCCTTGTACCAAAACTTCATATTGCAAACCACTTGCTGTTTCAGTAACTTCTGGTCTTTTGGCGTTTTCAGCTAAAAAAGCCATGCCTCTTTTGATTTCGTTTTCTAAAATCTCTCTCATGTGTTGTTGTTTTCTTTCAAAAATATTCATGATATTTATATAATTTAGTAACGGTGAAATAATAACTTAAAAATTTTAGACTATGCGTCCCAGGCTTGCTATTTTGATGATAGTTTTAGCCACTTTTGAAGCGAATAGCATCGGGCAACGGTTGTCGCTATTTAATGAAAAAGTGGACGGTTCGACGCTTCGATAAAAATAGCTTCAAAAGAGTCGCATAAAAGTTATAAGTTATTGTTTCACCGTTACTTAAAGCACAAAGATAATGAACCTGTACCAGTTTTTGAGGAGAATAGAATTACGAACCGAAAGAATCGACTCTTTCGATGAGTATCCTTATTGTTTACCTGCCGTTAGAGGTTTAGATGGTTTAGAATTTCATCCAAAAGTTACTTTTTTTGTAGGGGAAAATGGGTCGGGGAAATCTACAATATTAGAAGCAATTGCAGTGGCGTATGGGTTCAATCCCGAAGGAGGCTCTAAGAATTTTAATTTTTCGACCCAAGACTCTCATTCAGGTTTGTGGGAAAAAATCCTACTTATCCAAGGTGCTGACAGACCCAAAGATAGCTTTTTTCTGAGGGCAGAAAGTTTCTATAATTTAGCAACAAATATTGATGAAATAGAGGCTAACAAATCGTATGGCTACATTTCCTTACACGAACAGTCGCATGGAGAGTCATTTTTTTCAGTCTTTTTTAATCGTTTTCGAGGAAAAGGTTTGTACATTTTGGATGAACCAGAAGCAGCCCTTTCGCCTGCCCGACAGTTGGCTTTATTGTCCAGAATGAATGATTTGATAAAACAAGGGTCTCAGTTTATTATTGCCACCCACTCACCCATCTTGATGGCTTATCCAGATGCCATTGTTTATGAATTGGATGAAGGTTTTAAGAAAGTAAACTATCAAGACACAGAACATTATCTGGTAATGAAATCCTTTGTAGAAAACCCAGAGAAAATGTTGAAGATTTTGATGGAGGAGGTTGAGTAGAAGTCTAAAGTTAAAAGTATTCGGAATTATATACTGCTTGGTGGACAGATATATTTGACTTAGAGAAACCTCTCCCTCGACCCCAGGGCTGTTAAGTTCTGAAATTTAAGTCAGAATTCTGAACAAGGAATGTAGAGTTTAGAGAACTTAACAACCCTCCCTCCTACCCGACCACATCCAACAATTGTTCGATTTGGCTTTCGGCTTTTGCTTCATCATCAAACCAATATTCTCTGAGTAATGGGGCGATTTCGAGATTGATAATTCTGCGGTACCATTTTTCGGGATTGTCTCCTTCTTGAAAATTTGAAAAGTAGCTATGTCCAACCTGAAAGCCTTTTTGTAGGTTTATATCATTGCTAATCAGTTGGTTAACTTTATTGATAGACTTACTAATTTTCTGAATAAAGTCAACAGGAATACCTTTCTCAGTTAAAAAATCTACAAATTTTTGGTTGAAATTCGGTTCAAGATTCACAAAGGCAAAACGTCTTCGCATGGCATAATCTACAACTGCCAATGAACGGTCTGCGGTGTTCATTGTTCCTATAATGTACAGATTTTCAGGCACATAGAAATCCTCATCGTCTTTTTCGCCATAAGTCAAGGGCATTTCGTTGGCTTTTCCTCTTTTGTCGGATTCAATCAAAAGGAGTAATTCTCCAAAGATTTTGCTCAGATTTCCCCGATTAATTTCATCAATTACAAAAAAATGGTCAGTAGTCGGATTGCGTTGGGCTGTTTTACAAAATTCATAAAAAACACCATTTTTCAAGCGAAAACCTCCGCTATCATTCGGGCGAAGCCCCTGCATAAAATCTTCGTAGGAATATGATTGATGAAACTGAACCGTCTTGATTTTAGTGTCATCTTTTGTACCAATCAGGGTATATGCCAAACGCTTTGCCAAGAAGGTTTTCCCAACGCCTGGCGGACCTTGCAAGATGATATTTTTCTTGTAGCGAATGGTTTCCAGAATATCATCGAAGGCATTTTCTGCCATGAATAAATCAGAAAGTGCATCCTTTTTTTCGTAGGGAATCAGGACATCATCTGCCAGAGAATTCTCTTTTTGGGCATCCAAAATACTCTGAATTGCCTCATATTCTTCCTGACTAATTTTAAATAAACTTCCCTGATTATTACGTAAAACTGCGGAGTCTTTGAAGAAGTGATTTTCCTTTAAATCGTCTCTACTGATTGGCTGGAGGGCTTTTTCTTGTAATTTAAATTTGATGATTTCGCCTAATTTAGGGTCACGGTGAAGGGGTTCTGTTATCTCAAAAATTGCCTTCACGGCTTTCATAGGTGAAGATTCGTAACCTACCACCAAATCACCCGCTCGAACGGATTCAAAGTTGCGGTAAATCTGACGTTTATTGCCAAACTCATTGTACGATGTATATGCTTGTATCTGTTCGGGCAAGAAGGAATCTATCGACCAAATTTTAGGATTGGCATTCAACCACCAATAATTTCGGGAAGGGGTTTGAGACATTTTTATTGGTCACTCAGGTTAATTTGTTAAGTTGCCAGGAAGTTTCTTAATTCAAACTTGGGTCAACGGGATAATTAGCAATTACTTTGAAATCTCCACCCATATTTTTCAAGACACTTCGCCAGAGTCCTTTGGTCGGAATCTCGAAAATGGTATCACTATCGGCTTTCCCGATGAACCAAGAATCCTTTTGTAGTTCCGCTGTTAATTGCCCTGCACTCCAACCAGAATAGCCAATAAAACATCGAATATCCTTTGGCAACAAGGCACTATTGTTCAGTAACTCCTTGACTTTCTGAAAGTTGCCTCCCCAGAATACACCTTTGGCAATTTCAAGTCCGCCTTCAATTAAATCAGGACGACGGTGCAGAAAATGTAGCGTATTTTGTCCGACAGGTCCACCCGTACCAAGGGGAATATCAGGATAAATATTTTCTTCCAAAACATCAGCAAGAAGGTGTTTTGAAGTCTGATTCAAGACCAAACCAAATGAACCTCTGGTATCGTCATGTTCACAGATGATGATAACGCTACGGTCAAAATTGGGGTCTCCCAGAAAGGGTTCTGAAATCAATAGACTTCCAGATTTTACAATTCTGTTTTTCATATTTTAAAATGCTTGATGTTGAGGAGTCTAAAGTTAATAAGTTTAAAGTTGATGAGTTGACAATTTCAAAAAATACTCTCTTACTTTTTCTACTAAACTCGTATGTCCTGTTGGGAGTTCTATTACTTCACAATTTTTTACTTTTTTCGTAAGCGGAGTTACAGCATTCAAAGGTAATAATTTATCGTATTTTCCCATAAAAATTGTTAGCTTAACGTCTTGTAAATTAATATGTTGTGAAAGTCTGGAGATATTAAAAGTTAATTGATGAAAGCCTATCCAAGCGTAATAAATTTGGTCTTGTTTGGGGCCAGTGTCTAACATTTTCTGAGCAAAACGTATGGTACTTTCTGGCAATAATCGCAATCTGACTAACACATTCCCTAAAGTTTGTAGTCTTTCTTTTTGATAGGCAAAAATTCTAAAAAGTGGTCGTGTAAATTTAAAACGAGTAGCGGCAATATAAAAGAAGTTTTCAGAAATACCGTCAGGGGCAATCAACAATACGTTATTGATTCGGTCTGTGAAAGCCTCCAGTGTAGCCAAAGCAAAACGCCCACCCATACTAAAACCTATTACGGAAAAACGCTGGATTTGGTGTTGTTCAAGAACGTTTTTCAGGAAAAGTTTTAGGTCATTTTTCGAGAAAACAACTTCTTCTTTTTGGGCGAAACCTGGGGTACTTTTTCCGTGAAAAGGCAAATCGAAAAGATAGGTAGTGTATTGATTATCAAAGGTTTGGGCAAATTTTTGAAAACAAGAAAAATCCTGCCCCATTCCGTGGAATGCAAGCAGGATTTCTGAACCATGACCTATTTTTTCGTAATGTAAAATCATGAATGGCTGTTGGCAAAAAATTAATTTGTGTTTAAGTATTTAGCTAATCGCTAATCAATGTCCTTTTCCGCCTCCTTTTACTACTTCTTTGTCAAAATCAATGCCTTGTTTCCGAAGAACCGTTTGTACAACAATTCCGAACACAAACAAATAAACAAAGCAAGCAACTGCTAATAAATAAGATTGCTGAATACCGTAAGAGTCTGCAATTTTACCTTGAACAACTGGAATAATTGAACCTCCCAAAATCATCATAATCAATAAAGCTGCCCCTTGATTAGTGAATTTGCCCAAACCTGCTGTTCCCAAAGAGAAAATACTTGGCCACAAAACTGAACAAAATAACCCCCCTGAAATCAAAGAAAATAAGGCAACTTTACCCGTTGTCATTACACCAATAATTGCCATTGCTGCTCCTAATGCCGTGAAAATCAGCAACAAACGAACAGGTTTCTCTCCACTGGCAAAGTAAGCTAAAATCATTACAGCAATACAAGCGGCATACGGAAATAAGTCTGTGACATCACCACTATACAATGAATTCACGATGAGTACAATGGCAAAAGCAATAAAAGGCACTACAACTATCAGGATTTTTTTGAGGGATTCCGAAGGGTTAAAGTTACTGATAGAAGCCGTCCAACGTCCAATCATCATACTTCCCCAAAACAAAGAGACAAATTTCGAGATTTCAGAAGAATCCAAACGCTCTGTTTGTTTAAGGTATTCGCCCAAATTTGACCCAATTGTTACCTCCACACCTACATACACAAAGATGGCTGTCATCCCCAAAATAGCTTGTGGATATTGCAAAACAGAAGTTGGATTTTGGATTGCCCCAGATTTAGAAATAACAGCATTGACCAAATAGCCAAGCATCAAAACAAGCATTAAACCAAACGTAAACATAATAGCAGTTTCAATCGTCGTGACAACCGCAACGCCTACACACAAAACCAAAAAAGCAAGTGGTAAGCCAATCACACTATTACCCACCTGAACGTCTTCGTCGTTCTTGATACGAGGTAATTTAGAAAGCCAAAAGAACAATGCCATCAGAGCAAAAAGTACTCCAAGACACAAATAAGGTATTTTTACGTCTTCGATTGAAGCATTTGCCACAGCATCTTTCGAGATTGAACCAAAGATAGCAAACGACACCAAAGCAGGTCCAATTGTACCACCAAGGTTATTGACTGCACCACCCAAATTGATTCGTTGAGCCCCCGTTTCGGGCGAACCTAAAGCAATCATGAATGGTTGTGTAGCTGTTTGTTGTAATGAAAAACCCAGACCAACAATAAATAAACCCGACAACAATAAGTTATAAGATGCCATTTGGGCAGCAGGATAAAACAATAAAGTACCCACAGCAGAAATCAAAAGACCAATTACGATACCGTTTTTATAACCAATTTTATTGAGAATATCTCCTCCCATTAAGCGAGAAAAAAGCAGATAAAGTACCGAACCAATGAAATAGGCAGCATAAAAAGCAAAGTCAACTAATTGTGCTTGTGTCTGAGTAAGGACAAATTTGTCTTTGAAAAGGGGAATCAGAATTCCGTTAGATGCCGCCACGAAACTCCAGAAAAACCAGACGGTCATCAAGGTATAAAGGGCTGATTGGTTGTTTTGTGTTGAGTCTTTTGCCATAAAAATGGTTTTTTAGGGTTTTGGTTAAAATTAGAATTCAAATCTACTATTTTTCAAAGCAAAAATTGTGCTTTTCTACGAAGATGTTCAAGATTTGGAGATTGATTTAGGTTTAGCGAACAAAATATCGTTTTGATTCGTTAGAAATCTAAAGTATCAGTACTGTGTCAAAAGCAATTCATAATTTTTAATTTTACATTCATGAATATTACTATTATCTCCACGTCTCCACGTAAAAAAAGCAATAGCCTTCGTTTCTCAAAATATATTCAAAAAATTTCACAAACTTCTGATAATGAGTCAGTTGAATTAGTTGATTTTGAAAATTATGATGTTCCCTTCTTTGGTCAAGGCTATATCAAAAAAGATGCCCTAACCGATTTTCAGCAAAATTTAATTGCTAAATGGGAAAAGGCAGATTTGGTGTACATCGTTATGCCAGAATACAACTGGTTTCCAGATGCCGAATTAATTAATCTACTGAATCATTTGGGTGGGAAAGATTTTGCTCATTTGTTCAACAATAAAACCTTTGCTTTGGCAGGTGTTTCTGCGGGAAGAGGCGGTAAGTTACCTGCCATAGAAATGAATATGATGTTGGGTAAAATCATCAATTTCACGAATCAATATTCTGTAATTTCTCCAAGAGTTTATGAATCTCATGAAACAGGTGTAAATGTTGATGAAAACGGAGAATCGACTGGTAATCAGATATTTGAAAACTCTGTAAAGGCTTTTGTAGATTATTCTTTAACAATCGCACAACGCTGGAAAGGGGTTGAGTAAAAAGTCCTAAGTATTAAGTCCTAAGTATTTTCAGCCAAACAAATTTGTGATTCAACGTATTATTAATTGAATTTGGGGTACAATACTTAGGACTTAATACATAATTTTGGCTCGCCCTGATTTGAAATCGGGGCGGTAATGGCTTTGCGTTTGTAACGCATACTCAACTTCAACTATACCTATCATTTCTCCAAGGATAAGCAGTGTTGGAGTATCCTCTTTCTTCCCAGAATCCCAATTTATTTTTTGGCAAAAACTCAATTCTCTTAATCCATTTCGAGCCTTTCCATGCGTACAACTGCGGCGTAATCATGCGTAGGGGTCCACCGTGTTCAAGCGATAAAGGTTGTCCGTCAACGGTATGCACTACCATCACATCAGGTTTAAGGGCTTCTTCCAATGAAACATTCGTTGTGTAAGTATCATAGCCATAACACATGATATGCGTAGCTGTTTCCTTGGGCTGTACCAATGCCGCCAAGTCAATCAAAGTAACGCCTTTCCAAACCATATTGAGTTTCGACCAAGTAGTAACACAGTGAAAATCAGACACATCCTCCGTTTGGGGTAAATCCATAAGGTCTTGCCATTTCAGTACGATTGGGTTTTCTACCTCTCCGTCAATTGTCAAACGCCACATATCCATCGGTATTTGAGGGTGATAACCCAAATCAAGGACAGGCCATTTCACCGTCAGGGTTTGTCCGACTGGTGTAGTGGGCATACCATGCCGATTGAGTTCTCCACGCCCTTGTGGTTTTTCGTCAGCCAAAGAAGGTGTTAATTTTATTTTTTCCTCGAACCGAGCCTTCAATTTCATGCGGGCATCAATAATTCGGTCGAGTTTCTCAGCGTTTGTTGTGTTTTCCATAGTTACTAACTATTTGATTTTCAATAAGATATATTACAATATTGCCTCTAAACTTTTCTCCCAAAACCAATTAATATTCTCGTTTGTGATATCGTTGTTCTGAGTGTTTTTTACTTTACATTTATCGAAATACTTACCATTATCTTTTTTGATATTTTCTAAAGGAGTTGTTGCCAAAAAGATGGATGTTTTCGCTCCTTTTTCAGACGAAATCATGAAAGGTTGAGCAAGTTTTACTAAAAGTCCAGATACTCCTGTAAAGTTTCCTCCAAAATTAGTACCCACAACACCAGGGTGCAGACTGAACGCCAAAATGGGTTTGCCAGCAAAGCGTTTTGCTAACCCTTTCGTGAAAAGAATATTTGCCAATTTACCATCTCCATAAGCCTTAAAAGGCGTAAGATTTCTATCATTTTTTACAAAAAATCGCTTAACATTTCCTAACACGTGTGCAGCCGAAGACACACTAATAATACGTCCTTCGCCCGAGGCTTCTAATAAGTCTAACAGATTGATTGTCAGGGCAAAATGTCCTAAATGATTTGCCACAAAAGACTTTTCATAACCATCTTTCGTAAAAGCGATTTTATCAGCAGAATACCCAGCATTATTCAAAAGTCTATCAATTTTCGTATAACGATTTTTGATATTCCGAGCTGCCATTTTTACAGAATCAATATCTTCCAGATCAGCGATTTCATAATCAATTTTGGTATCAGGGAAACTACTCATAATGATTTCTTGGGTAGCTTTTGCTTTGGCAATGCTTCTTACCAAAAGTATTAAATCAAAGCCTGCCGCCGCCAATCCTTTAGCAGTTTCCAAGCCTACACCAGAGTTTGCACCAGTAATTAGGGCAATTTTTTTATTTGTTGAATTCATACATTTGAAACAAGATTTTGTGGTAAAAGTTCACAATATTTTCAGTCGAAAATATTAGTTCTAAAAGCAAAAAGGCAAGTTTTCCTAATTCTATGGAAAAACTTGCCTTTTGATTTAATTATGAGAATCTTTAGTCTTAGCTAAGGAGTTTTTTGAAATCAAGACCTTTGATGATTGCATATCCCATGCCCAAAAACAAGCCCAGAAACGCAAATCCAATGACCATAACAGAACGCTTTGGTTCGCTCTTATTCAGTGGAACTTGGGCAGGTTCGAGTACCTTAAAAATTGGCGTTTCTCTGGACATTTTAATTTTTGCTTCTTCTAATTGTCTCGTGATTTCGGAATAAAGATTGTACGATAGTTGTAACTCATTATCTAATTTCTTACCCTGATCTTTGGCTACATTCAAGAAAATACTACGATTTTGGTCATTGTAACTCGAAACATTAAAGAGGGCATTATCATACCTCCTCTTAGCCTCTATTGAACGTTTCTCAAGAAAAGCGACCTCTTTTACACTCTTTTCTGTTCTATATCGAGTTACGTAGTCTGTGATATATTTTTGGGTAAAAGTGACAATCATTGCCGATGCCACAGGATTGGGCATTTTGGCATAAATACTAATTACACCAGACTTTTTGTCTAAAGAAGCCCCAACACGACCCTGCAAATCTTTGACTAATTCTTCTTGAACCTTGGTAAGTTTAATAGCATCTGAAGGTGGATTACCACTTGAAGTAATCTCATTAGATGAGATTTTTTTCATTAATCTTTTCCAAAAAGTATTGTTATGTTTTTCAAGATACCCTGCTAAAATCTGCGTATTTTTTTCTTTCGGGACAAATACTTTCTGATTCAAGACCTCCAATAAAAATGGGGTACTTTGGAGAATATTTGGGTATAAATCTGGTCGTATTGCCTCCGTTGAATTCATACTACTTAAATCTACACCCGCTAAACCAGCCAAAGATTTGAACTTACTGAGTCCGCCACCACCTTCTTTTGCATCAAGTTCTGGTAATAATTTTACTTCCGAACTGTACTCATTGGGTGTTGAGAGTGCTATCATAACTCCCAATGAACTGAATATGAATACCAATAATAAAATCAGATACTTTTGCTTTTTGATGCTTTGCCAAAGTTCTAATAAATTGATACCCTCTTCTTCGATTTCTATATGCTTATCTTGTGTTTCCAAGTCGATTTTCTATTTCGTAGTGTTTAAATAATTTAATACTGAAATAATCACTAATCCAAACGAGCTAATTCCTGTGATGATGCCTATACGCTCGGCAGGAGTGAGTTTTGATTGTGTATCTTTAGCCATAGTAGGTACAACAATCTCTGAGCCTTGTTCTACTTTTGGGTAACGTCTGAATAACCAGTAGTTTTTTACTCTGTCTGATGAACCATTAGCATATTTTACAAAAATTTTACTTGTTGCTGCCAACTGGGTTTCACCACCTGCTTGTGAGATATAATCTTTTACTTTCATGAACGGGCGATAAGTTACAGAAAGAGGATTCAATAATTCTCCTGTTAGTTTCACCGTCTGCTGTTCACGAGGAATATACAAACTATCCCCATCTACTAACAATAAATTATCTGCTGTGGTATTATTTTCTACAACTTCCTTTAAATCAACCCCTATTAATAAGCTATCTCTATAAAATCTTGCTCCTTTCATGAAAGCTCCAATTTCCAGACCTCCAGCTAAATTTATCAAATCTGAAATTTTCTGAGAACGCTCTTTGATAGTATAATAACCTGGATATTTGATTTCTCCGTTTATATAAACTGTCTTTTGATTTTCATAGCGTGGGAGTTTCCTAATCTGAACGATGTCGAAAGGTTGCAGAGAGAATTTATTTTCCTTAGAAAGAACTTTTAAATTTTCGTCAATCTCAAAACTAAAAATTCTCACATTCTGTGTACTCGGAATATCAGTTGTATCTGATTTTACTCTTCTCGAAACTTCGATTTTCGATGCCGTAGCACCATAAGTTAACCCTCCTGCTAAAACAACTAAATCTTCAATAGACATATTGTCGATATAATCGTAAGCTCCACCTTTATTCACTTGCCCATTGATAGTAACATATCTTTTTTGGCGAAGTGCCGAAACCATACTAATCACCACGCTATCTTCTCTTTGAAGATTTATATCATTGGCTTCTCCTTTTACTACTTTCGCCAAATCAAAAGCGATAATTTCTTTTTCTCCACCAAGTGCTTGTTTTCTGATGATTAATGCTCTTGACAAAAAAGCATTTTCTTTCAAACCTTCTGCTTTTTTGATGAGGTTTTTCACGGTACGAGTATCATTTTCTAAAGCATACTCCCCTTCTCTAAAAACTGAACCTGTAATAAAGACTCGATTTTCAAAACGTTTCAAAATACTTCCAATCTTATACTTATCACCATTCTGAGGAACGAATGCCAATGCTTCGTCTGATGTAATATCCATTAGTTTTAGTTCTTTCGGAGTATTTCTACGCAATCCTATTGAATACGTATAGGCTTTGTCTGTAAAACCTCCGCCAAAACGCAAAACATCTTTTAAGTTTTCACCTTTCTGAACTTCAAAAATCATGGGGCGTTTTACTTCTCCTGATAATTCTACACGAGATTCATAATCTGCCACCCTAATTACATCTTGGTCTTGTAATCTGATATTGTCTTTTTGGTCTGCACGAAGCAAAAAGTCATAAAGGTCAAGGACTTTGACAACCTTATTGTCCCGAATGACTCTAATATTTCTGAATGAACCGTTTTCGGAAGGTCCACCAGAAAGATATAAAGCATTGAAAACTGTTGCCAAAGAAGATATGGTATAAGAACCTGGACGTTGAACTTCCCCAGTGATAGTTACTTTTATACTTCTTACATTGCCTAAAGTTACTTGTGCCGAAGCCCCGCTACCTGCTACATTCAAACCCTGATACAATTGGCGAAGGCGACTGATGATCCGCTCTGAGGCGGCATCAATCGTTAATCCATTTACGTATATCGGACTGATATTCAATATCTTAACTGTTCCTTCTGGACTTACTTTAACTTTATAATTGTCGAGAACTGTTCCGAAAATATCAATCAAAAGTTCATCATCTGGACCTAATTGGTAGTTTTTCGGAGTGGCAATACGAAGGTTTGGTTCAAAAGATAAATTGTTAGCATCCTCGAAAAGTGATGCCCCAAAAACTGCTGGCATGGCAACCTCTGTTGTATCAGAATACTTTGTTATTTTTCTTGATACTTTTTGTGCTTCTTTCTTTTCTGCTTTTTTCTCAGATAAATCCTCTTGATTCTGTTGCTTTCTGCCATTGCCCGAACCGTCTTTGTCCATTTTATTTTTTTGCGAACCATTCTGAACATCTCTGATACGGTCACGCATTTTGGAAATATCAGCAGCAGTAAAACCTTGTAATTTAGCCGCTTTTTCAATCTGAGCTTCACTCATACCACTCGATTCTGCTTTACGCATAAATTCCATGATTTGCTCATCTGATAAATCATCAACTTTTGAAGATTGTGCCAAGGAATTCAACGAAAAGAAAAGACCAATAATAAGCAATAAAGGAATCTTTTTGGAACTAAAAAGCGATTGTAGTCTGGGTAGGAAAATCATTTTTGTAAGTTTATCAGCAAGGAAATATGGCAATTTTTTAAATTAATACATTCTCAAATTTCCAAATTCAATCTCCTGCTTGGGTATTAGTTTCTAAGTAAAGTACAAATTTACTATTTTATGAGTATTTATCCGCATTTTCACACAGGATGAATTTATTAAAAGGTAAACTCTTTACATTTTTTGCATCAATTTTACCACCATAATATCTTTCCAAGCCCTGAAAGTGCCATTTTTGATATGTTCACGAGCTTCTCCGACAAGCCATAAATAGAATGTTAAATTATGCACACTGGCAATCATTGAGCCTAATAATTCATCCGCTTTCATTAAATGACGGAGGTAGGCTTTTGTGTAAAAAGTACTATTATTCCCTCCGAGTCCAGCATCAATCGGACTAAAATCTGCTTTCCATTTTTCATTCCGAATATTCATCACACCTTCTGTCGTGAAAAGCGTCCCGTTCCTTGCATTACGGGTAGGCATCACACAGTCAAACATATCTATTCCGAGGGCAATTCCTTCCAAAATATTGGCTGGTGTACCTACACCCATTAGATAGCGAGGCTTATCTTTTGGCAAAATATCAGTTACCAAATCTGCCATTTCGTACATTTGTTCGGCTGGTTCACCTACGGAAAGTCCTCCGATGGCATTACCTTCTCGCTCAAAACTGGCAATTACTTCTGCTGATTTTACTCGTAAATCTTTATAGACACTTCCCTGTACAATCGGGAAAAGCGTCTGACTATAACCATATTTTGATTCCGTAGCATCAAAACGGTCGCAACAACGTTTTAGCCAACGATGTGTCATTTCCATAGATTCTCGTGCATAGCCATACTCGCATGGGAAAGGCGTACATTCATCAAAAGCCATGATAATATCTCCGCCAATAACTCGCTGAATGTCCATAACGCCTTCTGGCGAGAAAAAATGAGTTGAACCATCAATATGCGACTTGAACGTAACACCGTCTTCTTTGATTTTACGACCTGTTCCAGCCAAAGAATAAACCTGATACCCGCCTGAATCAGTGAGAATGGGTTTGTCCCAGCCATTAAATTTGTGTAAACCTCCAGCCTTTTCCAGAATATCAAGCCCTGGTCTAAGGTACAAATGGTAGGTATTTCCCAAAATAATCTGAGCTTTTATTTCTTCTTTCAGTTCTTTTTGGTGTACCGCTTTTACAGTTCCAGCCGTGCCAACGGGCATAAAAATCGGTGTTAAGATTTCGCCATGATCTGTCTGAATCTTGCCTGTACGTGCTTTGCTGTTGGGGTCTGTATTTTCAATTTGAAATTTCATATTTGGTAACGGTGAAATAATAGACTTCCTGCGAAAGTATTTTATGATTGAAAAATTGTGAATTTTCGAGCGAGAATTGAACAAATTTTGAAAGCATAGCATCGCTACGGTTGAAAAATTTGCTCAATTTGTAGCCGAAAAGTTGCAGTTTTACGACTTATAAATACTTTCGCAGGAAGTCTAATAACTTATCACTATTTGATTTTGGGCTTGCAAAGATACTCAACTATCTTTGTTTCACTATTTTTTGTATAGAAGCTGTTGATGATTTATTTTCAGCTTAGCAACTTATTAACTTAAAACTTAGCGACTACTTAACACTACTTATCTCATGAAAATACGTTCAATTTTGGCTAAACCTTTTGCTGCAAGAATCATTAAAAACCGACAAAAGTGGGAGCAAAAACCTGTGGAGACTCAATTGGCTTGGATGAAAAAATTACTCACACAAGCCAATAAAACTCAGTTTGGGCGAGACCATCATTTTTCAGAAATATCTGATTATCAGTCATTTCAACAAGCAATTAGTATAAAAGATTACGAAGCCCTTCGCCCATATATAGAACGTGTAGTTGCTGGTGAACCCGATATTCTTTGGAAGGGAAAACCACTATATTTTGCCAAAACTTCAGGGACAACTTCGGGGATTAAATACATTCCTATCTCTAAAGAATCTATTCCTTTTCATATCAACGGGGCAAGAGATGCTCTTTTGAGTTATGTACATGAAACAGGGAAAGCTGCCTTTTTGGACAATAAACTTATCTTTTTGTCGGGTTCGCCAGAAATGGAAATGAAACATGGTATTCATGTTGGGCGACTTTCTGGCATCGTGAATCATCATGTACCTGCCTACCTCAGAAGCAACCAAATGCCAAGTTATGAAACCAATTGCATGGAAGATTGGGAGGAAAAATTGGATAAAATTATTGACGAAACCATCCATCAACCCATGTCGTTGATTTCTGGAATTCCGCCTTGGGTGCAGATGTATTTTGATAGAATTCAGGCAAGAACAGGCAAGAAAATCAAGGATGTTTTCCCTGATTTTTCGATGTTTGTTTATGGTGGCGTAAACTTTGAACCTTACCGAGCAAAATTATTTGAATCCATCGGTAAGAAAATTGATTCTATCGAAACCTACCCAGCCTCAGAAGGATTTATTGCCTACCAAGACACCCAGACCGAAGAAGGGCTTTTATTATTGTTGAATTCTGGAGTTTTCTATGAATTTATTCCTGTTGAAGATTATTTCAAACCAAATCCACGTCGTTTGCACATTGGCGAGGTAGAATTGGGCGTAAACTATGCCGTTGTGATGAATACCAATGCCGGACTTTGGGGATATTCCATCGGCGATACTGTGAAATTTGTTTCTCGTGAACCGTATAGAATCATCGTTTCTGGTCGAATCAAGCATTTTATTTCAGCTTTTGGCGAACACGTCATTGGTGAAGAAGTAGAAAAAGCCATGCAATACGCCATGCAAAGACAACCCGAAGTGGAACTGATAGAGTTTACGGTTGCCCCACAAGTGTCTCCACCAGAAGGAGGACTACCTTACCACGAATGGTTGGTAGAATTTGCCAAGAAACCTTCAGATATGGAAAGATTCACCCAAGACATTGACCAGAAACTTAGAGAATTGAATGTTTACTATGATGATTTAATCACAGGAAATATTCTCCAACGTCTAAAAATCAGAGACTTACAACCCAACGCTTTTATCAATTACATGAAAAGTCAAGGAAAATTAGGGGGACAAAATAAAGTTCCAAGATTATCGAACGATAGAGAGATTGCGGGGAGGTTGTGATGAGATTTAAAAAAATATCTTGGTATCAAACTGGCATGATTAGCCTCATGGGCTTAGTTCTGTTTGGTATGGTTATGATTGAAGAAGAGCGTGAAATGTGCAGATTATCTCATCTAAGCTATACTTCGATATTTGTCTCTAATACTAAGAAAGCGGAAGATTTGATAGTAATTAATAGATTAAAAAAGAAATCCATAGCTAAGATACCCATTGATTCTTTGAGAATGTTATGCAGCAAAATTCAAAAAATTAAGTTAAACCGAGATACCTGCCATGTTTTGACTGTCTTTTGGGATGATAGTACACATTTACAAAAAATAATCACCCTTCTGGATGTTTTGCAAATAGAACATTTACATAGGTTTGGAATAATACCAAACGAGAGAATAATGTTAATAGATTTCAGGTTTCCAAAAGATGAGGTGGAAATATTTAGCATTGGCAGTAGTATTCCTCGTTATGCTTTACTTGGCACAAAACCTAAATCGTTACAAGAGAACATGGTCGATTTACTCGTTACGAACCACATCTCGCTATGGCTATTGTTTTTAATTTTGTGTATTCGTTTAGTATTAACAATCAAGAAAATCTCTTGAATATTTTTAGTTTCTCCATAAAATTCATTTTTGAACCTACGGTCTAAAAATCCAAAAATCTTTCACACCACTAATGTCTGTACCTTCGATTGCATTGATGGTTGACTGATAGCCCAAACCAATATAGGCAGCGTCGAATCCTATGGTAGAAACAACTAAAATATTACCATTGCCTGGGTAAAAACCAACGGATTTCCAGAGGTTCGTTGCGGGATTATATTCCCAAATGTCTTTCAAAGCACGTTTTGTTTTTTTGCTTTTCCCCAAACCATAATAGCATTTTCCGTTAAGTCCAAACCCAATACCATCGGTGCGTTCTTCGCCTGTGAACTGGGCTTTTTTCTGCCAAGAATCACTTTCAGGCGTGTATTCGTAAAGGTCTCCGCCTTTGATAGTCGAGTTTTTACTTTCAGAAAGTAAATAGCCGTTTTTGTCAGTAGCAAAAGTTACGGTCTGCCCAATATTCTGGAAAATAGTATTCTTCTTCTTGTCCCAAGTCAGGCTGGCAAACTCCCAAAGTCCTCCATTAGAACGAGTTTCTACAACATAAATTCGAGAACCAATTGTCATACCCAAAGTCTCTCCTTCTGCTGGAATAGACTCATTATTTTCCTCTGGTTTGGGCAATACTGGCACAGGGAAAAACCAAAACCGCTTATTGTAAACCTTCGGATTTGCAAAGTTTTCATTGATAGAAAAACCACCTCCAATAAAAATTCTATCTTTGCTTGATTTCAAAACAAACATATTTTTTACGCCCGTCAGGATTGTCAATGGGTAGAACTTATTTATATTCCAAGTTAAAACAAATCCACCCGCAGGAGCTTGATTGCCCGAATAATCATAACTATACGACAAAAAAGGTACTGTACCAGAGGTATTATCTTCGGCATTGATAAGGGTCAAATAGTTATCTATGTTAAAAAAGAGTGTTCCTGTATAATATGGAAAAGCATCTGGCAAATCGGCAAATCTTGTCCAACGAGAATCATATAACTGATTACCAATCAACTCATTAGAGTAATAAATTTTTTCTCCTACTTTCAGATACGCCCTAAAATAATAATTGTTTGAAGGTCTTAGCCCTTCTATGTTTACTAAAAATCCACCTTTCTGAGGACTAAGCGTTCGCTTATTATCACTGACTGTCGGGGAGGGTTTTTCAGAATAAACTATGCCAAATTCATCCTCAGAGTTTTCACGAAGCCCCGCAATTTCTCCTTTAACTTCTGATTTTGTTTGTGTTTTATCCGCAATGATAGAAGTCAAAAATATCTCAGGAAGAGGTTCTTCAAGTGGTTTTTCAATGTCTTTGCAAGACGAAAAAGTTAGAAGGGATATGAGTAGTAAAACTATTCCCCTATTCAAATTTCTACTATGAGTTGAAAAATCGAATACTTGCTCCCCTCTCAGCAGGAGAGGGGTCGGGGGTGAGATTACAAAATCTATAAAAAGGAAATTATGTATTTTCATATTGAGGAAATTTTAAATCAAAAGAGTCATGAACATCAAATGTTTAGGAACGGTGAAATAATAACTTATAAAATTTTAAGGTGGCTATTTTGATGATAGTTTTATCTACTTTTGAAGCGAGTAGCACCGCTATTTAATGAAAAAGTAGATGAAAATAGCTTTAAAAGAGTCGCATAAAAATTATAAGTTATTGTTTCACCGTTCCTTAATCCTTGGGCCAACTATCTGGGCGGTCACAAGTAGCAAATGGCAAGGAGCAACCACCGCCTTCTGGAATAAAGTTTTTAGCATTTACAAAAATGGTAGTTTGGTCATATCTCCCTGTGATTATCAGACGTTTACGAGAAATTCCTGATGCTCCGAAATACCCCAAAGCAAAGTCATTTGGGTCGTTTACATTCACAATATTTCCTTGAATTGGTGCGGGCAAAGGGTCAAAAATTGTGCCGCTTCGACTGGATTGTTCATCATAAAGTTTCCAAAACTGAAAGGCTTCACGACTAATTGAATACTGTGTTACTTCCACAAAATGTTTGCCCACAGCATACACAGGAGAGAAAAGAACGGGTCTTCTTTTAATAAGATTTCCATTCACAAAATTATCACTCAAAATATTGATTCTTGTCTGATAACGAGGCACCCAACAAAAAATGAAACCATTCCTGATGTCACAGCTATTACCACAAAAATCATTGCCACAGACCCTTCCCACACGGCTGTACGCATAGGCAGTCCAACGATAATAGTTTTGGGTTTCTGACGGGTCTTTTGTGTCTAAAAAAACCTGATAACCATCTGGATATGAATTATTTACGACATCCTGATAATCTGCGTAAACACTATCAATTCGAGAAGAAGCGAGGAGTTTTTCGGGAGAAGAAACGTATTTTCGTCCATCTTTCAACAAAATACTTAGGGTATAAGTACGTCCAATTTTACCAACGTATGAGTAATCCTCTGAGCGATAAGTCCCTCTTTCATAAGGAGATTGCTCAAATTCAATACTTTTGCCGAGGTCATCAGTCACAACAACCTTTGCCCCTGCAACTGCCAAATTAAGATTGAGCAGATTAGCATTTTTGAGATTACCCGAATAGCTTAATTTGATGGTATAAGGGGGCGTATCATTCGTAATACCACCATCAACAACCAATTTCACAGATTCACTTCTGAAAGGTATTTGAGCTTCTTCGATACACGAATTCAGGAATACTAATACAAAAAGAGTATAGTAGATTTTTTTCATAAAAATGGTTTTGATTTAGAGACATCTCAGGGATGAAGTCTATACTGCTATTTTAAAGATAATAACGATGGAAAGCAAATTTTATTCAAACTGTTTCTCGGTAAAATTTTCTAAAAATCAGTTTTTTTGAGTTGGGCTTTAAAAAATTATCAACAAAATGTTTCTTTTTATTATCTTTAAAACCATATCATACTATTA
>JAAFJL010000097.1 GCA_013298865.1 Cytophagales bacterium
TTTTAATTTTTAATTCCATAAAAATATGGCAAAAAAACAAATAATAATCATTAATGGTCCAAACTTAAATTTATTGGGCAAACGTGAACCAGAAGTTTATGGACATCAGACTTTCGAGCAGTACTTAGAGGTTTTGGGAGATAAATACCATAAAACGGTGGATTTGCAATATTTTCAATCAAATCATGAAGGTTTTTTGATTGATAAAATCCATGAAATTGGTTTTTCGTTTGACGGTATCGTACTCAATGCGGGCGGACTTACCCATACGTCTATCGCTTTGGCAGATGCGATTTCGGCAGTAAAAACGCCAACAGTAGAGGTACATATTTCCAATGTCCATGCCCGTGAGGAATTCCGTCATCATAGTTTTCTCAGTAGTCGATGCAAAGGAATTATCATTGGTTTTGGATTGAGGGGCTACGATTTTGCCATTCAGACTTTTCTGTAAGTTTCGGAGGAGCAGAGTGGCGAAGGAACAAAGTAGCAAAGTGTTGTCAGTGGGGACACTGACAACGGCAATCTACGAAAAACAAGCATCGAAAACCGAGCATCGAAAAACGAACATCAAAAAATGACAACTTTTTATCCAGGACCATCCAAAGTTTACCCGCAAGTGTCTGATTATCTGCAAGATGCCTTCAGAACTGGTGTTTTGTCATGGAATCACCGTAGTCCAGAATGTATGGCTATGATGCAGCAAACGATTCAGATTTTTAAACAAAAACTGTACATTCCAGAGGATTATCAGGTCTTTTTTGTGTCTTCTGCCACAGAGGTTTGGGAAATTATTGCTCAGTCGTTGGTCAAAGAAAAAAGTGTACATTTTTATAATGGAGCATTCGGCAAAAAATGGTTGGAATATACCCAAAAACTAATTCCAGAATCAGCAGGTATTAGTTTTGATGTTGAAGAAACGATTCAGTCAGTCATTCAAAATCAGAGTTTAGCAGATGCAGATTTAATTGCGATTACTCACAACGAAACGTCGAATGGCACAAAAGTTGACTTTCAGCGAAGTGATTTTCCGCCTCATTGTTTACTTGCGGTAGATGCCACTTCGTCTTTGGGCGGAGTAGTTCTGGACTGGGTAGAAGCCGATATTTGGTTTGCCTCAGTACAAAAATGCTTGGGGCTTCCTGCGGGTTTAGGCGTAATGATTTGTTCGCCAAAAGCAATGAAAACTGCAAAAAAGATTGGTGACAGGAAATACTACAATAGTCTATTATTTATTGAAGAAAATTTCAAGAAAAACCAAACACATTATACACCTAATGTACTGGGAATCTATTTGTTAGGCAGGGTTATGAAAGCCGTAGAACCAATAGATAGCATTGATAAAGTAACTAAAAAAAGGGCAAAAAATTGGTATAAATTCTTTATGAAAGAAGTAGTGGAAGAAAGTGATTTGCAAGTTTTAGTCCAAAATCCAGCAGTACGTTCAGACACCGTAATTACAGTGAAAGGCTCAGAAAATGACATCGCTTTATTATTACAAAAAATAAAAAATAAAGGATTTACTTTGGGAAAAGGCTATGGCGAATGGAAAACAAATTCATTCAGAATAGCCAATTTTCCCGCCATAACCGACTTTGAAATCGCTCAATTAATGGGAGCTTTGGAGTGATTTTTTACACTTGTTGCTCCTGTGGTTAAGTATTTAATTTTCATGAGGTAATGAGAAAACGATAAAGCTATTTTAAATGAAGAATAGAATTACCGTTTCTTTAAAACTGATAGTTCATTGATTAAATTCAATGAACTACTCTTTTACCATTTTATAAGACTTTTCGATTTGGTCTTGCTTGGCTTTAACGAAATAAACACCATTTGGTAAATTACTAATAAAAACTTTTACAGAAAGGTCACTTTGAAGCATTTGGAAACTCTCTGTCAAAACGATTTTACCAGTCATGTCAGTAATTTCCACTTGCATCTGTTTCTTTAGCTTGCTTAAAGTAACAACATTGATATATTCATGGGCTGGATTTGGAAAAATCAAAGATTCCTCCGTTACAATATTGGCTTCTTGGGCTAAAACTGCTGGTTTGACAGCATCTACTACAAAACAAAAATCATCCAAATACATTTTTCCATTTGTACTTCCTTTATATGTCCAAAACTGGACTTTAGCTGTATTTGGGGGTGTTTTTTTCTTTAAAACATATTCTTGGTATTCTGTCGAATTGATTGTTATTATATCTTCTGCAAATTCAACCCCAGAAGCATTAAAATAATCAATTCCTACCATTGAGGCTGAGGGACTGCCTTCAATTTTTGCCCAAACTGAATAAGTAAAGTCTCTATCTTGTGCAATGTCTATTTTGGTAAGATAGTTTACACCACCATCTCCCGAAATTATAGCAGCTTTTGAGCCTGATTTTGCAGGACTCCCAATAGTTACTGCTTTATTCACGTTTTCCCATTTAGCAAAATTTGATTCAAAACCGTTGTTTTCAATTAATCCACAAGATGCTACTGGTGGGGCTGCTTCAACAGTGATATTTGTAGTAGCCGTTTTATTTCCGTCTTGTGAAGTAGCAGTTATAACGGTAGTTCCAATTGCTTTTGCTGTTACCAAACCCGTTGAACTAATACTTGCAACATTGATATTAGAGGATACCCAAGAAGCATTTTGATTTGTAG
Source organism: Cytophagales bacterium (assembly GCA_013298865.1). Lineage (GTDB taxonomy): Bacteria > Bacteroidota > Bacteroidia > Cytophagales > Spirosomataceae > JAAFJL01. The sequence goes on from JAAFJL010000097.1 coordinate 2,647, forward strand.
CATTTTCAGGAGCAAAAGTCACTTTGATTTGTATTGTTTCTTCTTCCTTAATTGTAGTTGAAGCAGGAGAGAGGCTTATGCCAGTAACAGCAATATTTACAGCTTTCTCTTCTATCAAGCAAAAGTCATCAAGGAATAATTTTCCGCCATTTCCGCCTCTATAAGACCATAAACCTATTTCGACAACATTTTGTGGAATCACTTTTACTTTTGAATATTCTTTATAATCAGAACCACTGATTTGAGATATTTCTTTTAAAACTTCCTTCCCGTTGGCATCAAAAAAATCTATTCCAACTTGTGGATATAGTGGACTACCTTCTAATTTTGCCCAAAATTTAAGATTAACCTGATTGCCTGCCTTCACTTTAAATCTGCCTGGGTAATTTACTCCACCTTCTGCACCCACAACCGCAGCTTTTTTTCCTGTTTTTGCGGGTTCTCCTGCGATTGCGGCATTATTTGTATTAATCCATTTGATTAAACCTGCCTCAAAGCCGTTATTTTCTAAAACTCCACAAGTTTCTAAGACAGGGATTGGTTCAACAACTATTGTGGAAGTTGCCACTTTATTCCCATCTTGTGTTGTAGCTGTAATTGTGACAGTTCCTACCGTTTTGCCAGTCACAGAACCCGTTGTGCTTACCGTTGCGATTGCATCATTGCTGGATGTCCAGATTACAGATTGATTGGTGGCAGTATTAGGACTGATAATTGCTTTCAGAGCGGTTGATTCGTCTATTTGAATTGTGATTTTATTGGGATTAATTTCAACTCCCGTTACCGCTACTGGTGCGGCATTCCCAGCAACAAAGTGAGCTAACAATTTTACATATCCAGAATTGTAATAAATTCCTGGCTCGTTCCAAGCCCAAGGTGCAGCAGCAGCATTACCAGTATTATCATTCGAGAATGCTTTTTGAGTTGGTTGTGCTGAAACGTTTTCATTAAAAAAATCAGTACCAATTTTAACTTTCATTGAAGTTGAGTTCACTGTATTGAACCCTCCTGACAAATAACCTGGGGCGGGTCCAACATTACCATTATCAAGATTATCATATTTTGTACCTGCTCCAAACCACGAATGCCACATTTCATCCACACAAAATTCTGCTCCGTATTGATACATATTACTTAGATAGCATATTCCCAGAGGGTTAACTCCGTGCATATAATTGACAATTGCCTGAGCTTTTTCTTTGAAACGTCCGTGATCATTTGTCAATAAATCATAGGCAATAAAATCCATATTATCAGAGCCTTGTCTTGACATTAAACTATTAGACCCCCAATTGGCATATAAAGTTTTGGCACGGTATAAGTTATCTGATTCCACAATCGAGTAAGTACTTCCTTCGCTTTTCTGTGCAGAAATTTTCTTCGCAGTGATTGCTGCCTTTACCGTTGCATCAGCATTGGGTAAAGTAATATAGTACATCATTGACGAAGACTGAGACCCCCTATAAATTCCCCAGTCTTGTGCTTTCCATGGGCGAGTTTGTTGGTAATTCGTTTTAATAAAGTCTTGGTATTTTTGTTTTCCGGTTAGGGCAAAAAGATAAACAGCAGAGCAAGTTGCTTCTGCTAAATGTTCAATAGGATACTGGTCGCCAGGACCATCGGCATCACCAGCTTCGATTTCACCATTGTCACATCTGAGGGCTTTATCAGAGGCATTTTCATAAAAATTCCATGCTGATTCTGCCCGAACTAATAAATCTGCCGAGTAAGTTTCTAAGTCTTTATGTTGTTTGAAATTAATTGCAGCATGAGCCATCATACCCGCACCAATCACTGACGATGACGGACATACAACATCATAGTATCGTCTTCGTGCATCGGTACTTGGTGGACTAATATATGCCCCATCATTCAAGATTCCAGCTTTTATATGAATTCCGCCAGAAGCATCATCTTGCATATTTTTCACCCAATCAATTTCCCATTTAATCTCGTCTAACAAATCTGGAATGGCATTATTAGATTCAGGGATATTCAAATTAAACTTATCCCACATAGATTTATATTGTTCGTAAGTTGTCAATAAATCATGTACTGGGTCAACAGCAAAAGTTACATATTTATTGGGGTCTCCAGCATCAAACCAACCTCTTGAAATATTTTTTGTTTTTGAATTATCCTTTAAATATGTGGCAGCTTTCTCTTGATTTGCCCCCTCGAACCACGCTTTGTCAATCCATTTTTCTCCAGAACCAAAAGTGGCAGTTTTTTCTTGATTTACTCTTTGGTAGTAAAACATATTCACAGATGCTTTCAAAGCGTTTGCATAAACATCAGCCGAAATATTGAACTTATAGCTATCAACGGAAGTCCCCCCTGTCTTATAAACTCTCAGGTAAAATTCACCGACGTTAGTATAGCCAGAAAAGTTGAACCACCAGCCCTTATCTCCTGAATATGAGTCAGTTATGCCGCCATTCCAAACTGTGGCAAGTGCCTCAAAAACAACAACATTATCACTCGCACGCCGTAATTCTACCTTTTTTGTAAAGTCTAAATCTATACCTTTCCCTGTATTGAAACCCTTGTCAGCTTTGGCGATAATAGCATATTTGACGGCATTTGGTAAATATCCAAATTGATCAACACGGATATAGTTTTTTTCAGCTAAAATTTGTGAATGAACTTGTACAGATAATATCAATGAACAGAGTAATATTCCAAATAAAATTGGTAGTATTCTCTTGAAATGGTAGATGTTTTTCATAACTGAAAATTTATAAGTTTTGATAATGTTACAGAAAGGCTTTCACAGAAATTTTAGGCAGTTTCAATAAAAAGACCACATTTATTGCAGTAAAAATATGGTCTTTTTAAAATGTAAATCGTCACTCTTTTATCATTTTTTGTACATTTTGTTTAATGCCTTGTTTGGCTTTTACTAAATATGTACCCGTTTGTAATCCGCTTACAACTACTTCTACAAAAGATTGATTCTCATGGGTTTCAAAAGATTTATTTATCACAGAACGACCTGTCATATCCATCAATTCTACTTCCATATTTCTTTCTGAATTGTCCAAAATGGGTACTCTTAAAATATCAGAAGTTGGGTTAGGAAATATCTTTGCAAATTCTTCTGGACTTGTTTCTTCAAAGGCTTCTCTTGCTGCTGAGACAGTACTTAAACAAAAATCATCCATGTAAATTTTTCCAGTTGTTGAAGATTTTTTTGCCCAAATTAAAACCTGAGTCGTACCTGATGTTGGAACTTCCGATGAAGCATAACTTGTATATGCAGTTGTATTAATTGTAAAAGTTTTACCACCAATTCTTGTTCCAGCAGCATTGAGGTAGTCAATTCCGATTTGTGGACTTGTTGGATTAGTTTCAATTTTTGCCCAAAACTCAAAATTTACTTTATTGCCTGTCGTCACTGCAATATTTGCCGAACGTGCAAATCGACTTGTACCATTTATTATGGCTGATTTATTTCCACTTTTCGATTGAGTGGCAGTGCCAACAGAAGCTACTGAACTTGTATTTGTCCAACCTGTTAGTCCATCTTCAAAGCCATAATTTGTTAATAAATAACAAGTATTGCTTTCGGTTAAGCAGAAGTCATCTATATACAATTTACCCGTAGTACTTGTTTTTTTAGTCCAGACCTGCACTTTCACTGTTCCAGGAGTGGGAACTTTTGAAAGACTATAACCGCTATAAACAGTAGTATTAATGTTCAAAACGTCGCTTCCAATTTTCGTTCCTGCAGAATTATAATAATCTAAACCAACCTGTGGACCAGTAGGAGAACTCTCAATTTTTGCTTGAACTGAAAAATTCAATTTATAACCAGGCGTCACGGTGATTTGGCTACTGTAAACTAAGCCACCTAAACCGTTTACAACTGCAGCTTTTGCACCAGATTTTGAGCTATTTGAAACCGCCGAAGCACCATCGGCATTACTCCAATTAGAGAAGTTCCCTGTCTCGAAACCATAGTTTAAAATAAGTCCACAGCTTTGCGGTAGGGCAGTAGCAGTAACCGTAACGGTACAAACTGCGGTTTTATTCCCATCAATTGTTGTTGCCGTGATTGTTGCAGTTCCTGCTGTTACGGCAGTTACCAAGCCAGTTGTGCTTACAGTGGCAATGCCTGTGTTGCTTGAAGACCATGAAACGTTTTTATAAGTTGAACCAACAGGTAATGCCGTTGAGGATAATTGTCTGGTTGAACCTGCCTGAATTGATGCTGTTGCAGGGCTAACAGATACGCTTGTTACATAAACAAATTCGTATGCACCTAAATCAGAGTATGTTCCTTGTGGGCGACTTACTTTATCTAAATCATCCAGAGGTTGGTATGTTTGGGTATATCCACCAACAAAAGGAGAAGAAGGTTGTACTCTGAAATTTGCAGTAGCAAAATTTGTTGTTGCATTGATAAACTTAGCTGATGCTTGGTCTGAGATGACCTTCACGGTATTTGCAGAAGGAAAATTTGGAATAGAATTACTGTAAAAGGTTGTTTTTGCACCTATTCCAATCAAAAAGTTATTATAAATTTGATTTATTCCATCTTCAACTACCATTGCATAATCTCTTTTTAGGGCTGGATTTGCCACTGCCACATTATTATAAATTCCTTCATTGTAAATTCCTCCAACACCTAATGGTTCATATAAACCTATTTCAGCAGTTACAGAATTTGCATCATTTATATTGACATATTTATCTAATATCCAGTTGTTATGATAAACAGTGTTGTTGATACACCTCACTTTTGAAGACTTGAAAATTTGAATTCCTTTCCCTCCATTATCAAAGCAAAGATTATTCTCGACTAAAGTTCTACCTTGATAGGCAGTACCGCCAGGGTTATCAAAAAAATCTATAATTATTCCATTTCCATCCGTAGGAGTAGGGGAGGTTTCACTTCCAAACGTAAATGGAATGTCACAATAATTATGGTAACTAATATTTCTTCTGATAATGTTGCTCCAATAATCAGAATTTACGGTATTTGTTTTTGCTTTATACATAGAAATTCCACTGCCATTGAAAGCATTTCTTGAAGCATTGTCGTGGGCGATATTATCCTCAAAAATGATATGATCTGCACTCTGAGCAGTAATTCCAGATGCTCCGTTACCGTATGCGATACAATTTCTGATGGTAATAAACTCCGAGCCTTCACTGATACTTACTCCTGGACCTTGATCTGTTGAGCCTGAAGGTCTGGTAAATACAAGTCCATCAACTACGATATTTTTACAAAAACCGTCGATAAATAATACTCCATAATCGGCTGATATGAGAGTCCCAGAGCCAACCAATATGGCTTGGTGTCTATTTTGAGCTTTGATATAGACTACGCCACCCGTAGCACCACCTTTTCCATATAGATAGATGGGTGAAGTTCGGGTGTAAGTTCCATTCATTAAAATGATAGAATCTCCAGGGGCACAATAATCAAAAGCAGTTTCGAGTTTGAGCGGACTGGCAATTGTGCCTGCACCAGTTGTTGTTCCAGTAGTGGAGACATAGAAAACATTGGCTGCGATTGCACGCAAAGAAAATACGAATAATATGCAAACACTCAGTATTAGTTTTTTCATGATGATTGTTTTTGTTTTAATAATCTCGAAACGTTCCTATAAAATACATTTTTGAGCAACTTTAAATTTAATATAAAATGTAACAGCAGTCTTTAAAGAGTGCTGTTACATTAGTTTTCTATTCAGATGATTTATTCCTTCATCATCTTCTGTACGTTTTGTTTCAGACCTTGTTTTGCTTTCACCATGTAAGTGCCAGTTTGTAATTTACTGACATTGACTTCTACAAATCCCTGATTTTCAGATGTTTCAAAAGATTTATTGATTACTGAGCGACCTGTCATATCCATCAATTCAACATCCATATTTCTTTCCGTGGCATCCAAAACGGGTACTCGTAAAATATCAGAAGTTGGGTTGGGATAGATTTTAGCATTATCAGAAATCTCGTCATTATTTTCTGATGATAAACGAGTCGCAGCAACACTTGATAAACATACATCATCAATATACAATTTACCAGCAGCAGAGCTTTTGTAAGTCCAAATCAATACCTGAGTTGTGCCAGCAGGAGGGACTTCTGATGATGAAACTCCTGCATAAGTTGTTGAAGTGATTGGGAAAACCTTATTTCCTAATTTTACGCCAGATGCGTTCAGATAATCTAAACCTATTTGAGCAAGTGATGGGCTACCTTCAATTTTAAGTGTTGCTGAGAAATTTACCTTATTCCCTGCGGTGACAGCAATATTTGCTGAGCGATTTAAACCTCCCAAATTATTCAAAACCGCCGCTTTATTTGCATAATTTTGACCCGTAGTTGTTATAGAAGCATTACCAGCCGAGTTGTCCCATGAACGGAAATCTGTTTCAAACCCTGGATTTTGAACTAACCCACATACATCTGCTTGAGTTAAGCAAAAATCATCTAAAAATAATTTTCCGCCACCACTTTTATATGTCCAAACTACAACCTGAGTTGTACCAATGGGTGGGTATTTTTTTGAAGTATATTGTGTGTAAGTAGTAGCAGTTATATTGAGTATATCTTGACCCAATTCTACATTTGATGCATCTAAATAATCAATCCCAACTTGTGGATTAGTGGGTGTCCCTTCAATTTTTGCCCATACACTCATCGTGATTTCATATCCTGCTGTTACCGCTCTTTTTGCAGAACGATTCACACCACCAGTTCCTGTAATTACAGCAGCTTGTGTACCTGATTTTTTATCCGTTGTAATCGAAGCATAGCCATTATTCCCAGTGATATTCCAGTTTACAAAATTTGCTTCAAAACCTGGGTTGGTTAATAATCCACAATCTGTACTACTTGGTGCTGCTGTTACTGTTACTGCACAAGTAGCTGTTTTGCTTCCACTGACTGTTGTTACCGTGATTGTTGCTGTACCTGCTGATAAAGTTGTAATCAAACCATTAGTATTAACCGTTGCAACGGCTGTATTACTTGAACTCCATGTTACAGAGGTATTGGTTGCATTACTCGGTGCAACTGTAGCAGTTAATTGCTGATTTAATCCTGCTGCTTTGTTCACGGTAGTAGGGCTAACAGTTACACCTGTCACTGCAATAGTTGAACTTACATTACTAAAAATATGGTGTGCTAAAGCTCTAACATAGGCGGCTTGATAATATATTCCAGGTTCATTGTACAACCAAGGTTGGTTAAAGTTTTCATTTGTATTTGGACACAAATAACCGTTTGTTCCTTCTGCATTAATTTTCTCAGAATATGATTTTTGTGTTGGCTGGTCTTTTACAAAAGCATTCGTATAATTTTGTTTTCCGACAAGCATTTTCATACAAACAGGATTATTTACACCATTAACACCTCCTGGGAAATACCCTGGAGCTGGTCCAATATCAGTAGCATCTTGGTTGTCATACTTTGTTCCGTCTTTAAACCAAGTATGGTGCATTTGCATAATTGAAAAGTCAGCACCATAAGCCCCCATATTTGTTAAGTAACAGATTCCGAGAGGGTTAGTGCCATGGAAATAACTCAAAATACCTTCAGCTTTTTCCTTGAACTCGGCAGTTTGATCGGTTTCAAGATTGTATTTGATATAGTCATAATTATCAGAAACTTGTCTTGCCATTAACATATGACATCCGTAGTTTTGGTAGTAGGGTACTGCTCTGTACAAGTTATCGTTTGCTACAACTTTATAGGGGTTTTTGACATCATTGGTAACATTTGCAACTTCTCTTTTTTTAGCAATGATTGCATCCTTAACAGTTTGTGTAGCAGTACGATTGGCGGGCAAATGAAATGCGTAGTACATCAACGCTTGAGTCTGATTGGTTCTATATACACCCCACTCACCTTGATTTTGTGTTCCAGTTGTGTTGGTGTTCATTCCTCTCATGGTAGTATAATTTGCATCCACAAAGTTTCTGTAAGTGGTATTACCTGTAAGAGCATATAAGTAAACTGCGGCACAAACGGCTTCTTGAACGTGTTCTGCAGGATACTGCCCCCCTGGACCGTCACCATCGCCAGCTTCAATATCACCATTATCGCAATCCACACTTTTATTACTTGAATTAGTGTAAAATGTCCATGCCTTCTCTGCACGTGCTGTAAGTTCTGCTACTTCTGCTGTTAAAGTCGAATTGCCATTAAGATTATATGTTAATGCCGCATGAGCAAACATACCTGCTGCCATTACTGACACTGACGGACAACCAGTTTCTTCATAGCGTAAGGCTCTTGTGTCTGTACTCGGAGGGGAAGTATATCCTCCGTCTTGATAAATTCCTACTTTATTGACAACACTTCCATCACCCGAATTACTGGCATAATTATAATTTTGCATGGTTTTTACCCAATCAACTTCAAATTTTACTTCATCCAAAATATCTGGAATGCTATTACTTGATTCTGGAATGTTTAGATTAAAGCTATCCCAATTAGATTTGTATTGTTCGTAAGTAGTAAATAAATCGTGAACTGGCTCTGCGGCAAAACCTACATAACGATTTGGGTCGCCAGCATCAATCCAACCTCCACTAATACTTTTAGTTGGGTTTCCTCCTGCTGATGTTACCACAGAAGTAGATTGATTTGCTGCCGTGTACCAAGCACCATCTTCCCAAGCCTTTCCAGCTGCAAAACCTGCTGTATTGGAAGCAGGAGTTACTTTATTGAAATTTGACCTTTGATAATAAAATACATTCATTGCCCTTTTCAGAACATCCGTATAAACCGTAGCGTCAATCTTAAAAGTATGGCTATCTTGAAAAGTTGAAGTATTTGTGGTGAATACTCTTACTTTATAATTGCCAGTTGTCGTGACAGACGAAAAGTCAAACCAATAGCCTTTATCGCCACTCAAGCCATCCGTATTAGTGCCATTCCAAGAAATAGGTAATGCTTGAAAAGCAACTGTTTCCGAATTATCGGCAGCAATTTTAATTAATTGAACGTTTTGGGATGTCGGATTTAAAGGCACAACACCAGCTTCGGCAGAATTGAAACCTTGCATTGGTTTGGCGATTACAGCTATTTTTTTAGAAACTGGTAAATACCCAAATTGGTCAATTCTAATATAGTTTTTTGCACCTAACGCCTGTGCAAGGCTCTTAAAACTTATTCCCGAAAATAAAAACATTAGACTCAGGACAAATTTGAAAAGTGGAAAATAAAATTTTGCTTTCATTGTTTGAATTTGTTTTTGGTTGGAAAAATTGGAATTACTTTGTCTGAATTACAGGTTTTAGAAATAGTAATCTTTCATTTCCGAGACTTCATAATTATTCTGACTTAGAAATGGGCAAAAAATTCAAAATGAAGAAGGTGAAATAATCTATGAATTGATGCAGATGATAAAGAATTATGATTTGTAGATTTCTTAAAAAAATACATGGCAATGCCACCTGATGACACATCAGTGATTGAAGCTATTCAAAATAGCCTCTTTGTAAAATCGGAATTATAGTGATTAATTCAGGAGTAAGAAAATAACTTTTTTGAAAAATAATTTTCGATGAAGATGGTACATTTTTATAGTTAGATTTTTATGAGAGTTATAATTATGAATCTAAAATAGTATAAAAAAATATTGAAAAACTCCTATCTGTGGGGTTTTGGCAATATTGTTCATACAATCAATAATTTCAATCACATTTGGGCTTTAAATCAATTATAAAAATATATAAATGAGCAATTTACTGGTTAATTACAGAGATAATATTGTGAGCTATTTACTCAAAAGGTGAGAAACTATCTTTGTACAAAGATGAAAAGCCCTCAGAACCTCCTTAATTATAAAATCTTTTTCGATATTCTAAAGGAGCGAAATGCGTTATTTTTTTGAAGATTCTATGAAAATAAGATAAATTGTTGAAGCCACTTTGGTAACAAACTTCTGCCACTGATAGACCCTTATCAATAAATAACTTACAAGCGTGTCCTACCCTGATTTCATTCAGCGTTTGGGTAAAAGTTTTACCTGTTCTCTTCTTGTAAAATTTACAAAAAGCAGAAACACTCATATTAATATTGTCGGCTGTTTGTTCAAGAGAAATGTCCTGTGTGTAATTCTGCAAAATAAATTCAAATACTTTATCAATTCGTGTCGTGTCTTCGTGAGGAGAAAATTTTGTATATCCCATCGAAGAAAGCGTAGTTAAGTCTGGACTTAAAGCAATTTCATGTAGAATATCCAACAAAATTCTTAGCCTTTCATAGCTTGAAGACGTAAGTAATTGCTCCATCATTGGAGCTAATTTCACTTGAGTTTCACCAGAAATCTGTATTCCCAAACTCGATTTTAGTAACATTTTTTTTACATTTGCCATCTCTACAATGTCAAAAAAACCTTTTCCACAAAAATCTTCACTAAAGTGTATAACAATTGCCCTGATTCTTAAATCTGAATTTCTATGATAATATTCTTCATCATTTCGCATATAATGAGGAATGTACGGACCCAAAAGCAACATATCATTTGGTGCAAGTCGATCAGTGTGATCTCCAATAAATCGTTTTCCTGTACTTTCGGTAAACAACACCAATTCATATTCAGGATGAAAATGCCATCCAATTTTGATGTATGGCAAAATTTCTTCTTTTATTGCAAACGATTGATTATCAGTAATTGTGACTTTTTCGAGGATTGGATTCATTTCTTATTTCATAAAAAATGTAAGAATATGTTTAAACAGTTTCATTTTGTAGAGTAAAAATTCAATAGATTGTACTACAAAAAATAAAAACTTCTTCAATGACAATTATCAGTTTTCTCGAAAACTCTAATCAACTCTATTTTTTTTGACTAAAAATATCTACAATAATGAATTAATTATCATTAGATTATCATAAAAATATTCAATATAGTACACATATTTGAGCAAATAATTGAATAATACCATATCTTCTTAGAATACTTTTGTCTTATGCAAACAATGAAAGGTCCAGCTATATTTTTAGCACAATTTCTTGACGAACAACCACCCTTCAATGATATAATGTCTATCTCGAAATGGGTAAAATCGTTGGGTTACAAAGGTGTTCAAATACCAACTTGGGACGCTCGTGCCATTGATTTAGATAAAGCTGCAACCTCTCAAAATTATTGTGATGAATACAGAGGAAAATTGAAAGAAATAGGTCTTGAAATTGTTGAATTAGCTTCTTATCTGCAAGGGCAAGCGATGGGTATGCCGCCCGTGTATGAGAATCTTTTTCAGGCATTTTATCCGAAAAATTTGAATGATAAAGAACGGGTAAAATGGGCAACCGAAGAATTGAAAAAGACTGTTTTAGCTTCCCAAAATATGGGAACAAAGCACATTTCGGTACTTTCGGGAGGTTTGGCTTGGCAATTTTTCTATCCTTGGCCCCAACGTTCGGAGGGTTTAATTGATGAAGCCTTTGACGAAATGGCGAGAAGATGGTTACCCGTGTTGGATTTTGCCGATGAACACGGAATTACTTTTGGCTATGAACTCCACCCTGGCTCAGACCTGTTTGATGGGGCAACGTATCAACGTTTTTTGGAAAAAGTAAATTTTCATCCCGCCGCTTGTCTTACCTATGATGCAAGTCATTTTCTATTGCAACAACTTGATTACGTGGAGTTTATCAAAATTTTCCACAAAAGAATCAAAGCCTTTCATGTAAAAGATGCCGAATTTAGACCCAATGGAATGACGGGTGTTTACGGCGGATTCAATGACTGGAAAGACCGTGCAGGACGCTTCCGTTCGGTAGGAGATGGGCAGGTAGATTTTAAAAGAATTTTTAGTGCCTTGACAGAGTATGGCTTTGACGGTTGGGCAATTTTAGAGTGGGAATGTTGCATCAAAAGCCCCGTACAAGGAGCAAAAGAAGGAGCAATTTTTATCCAAAATCAAATCATAGAAGCAACGGACAAAGCTTTTGATGATTTTGCAAAAAGCGGAATTGACAAACAATTAAATAGAAAAGTGTTGGGGTTGGATTAATAAAAAATAATCGTGTTTAAACCTTATAGGTTTTCGAAAATCTATAAGGTTTCTTCAAAATGTTTAAAGATAAAATGACTTGGAATTTAGAAAATAAAACAGCCTTAGTAACTGGCGGAACAAAAGGAATTGGTAAGACAATTGTGAAAGAGTTTTTGGAATTAGGTGCAAACGTAATTGCCGTTGCTCGTGGACAAGAATCAATTGATGCCATGAAAGCGGAGATAGTTTCCGATAAATTAACGGTAATTTCTGCCGATTTAAGTACCAAAGAAGGTATCAAAAAAATAGTAGATTCACTGACTACATTAGATATTTTGGTCAATAATGTAGGTATGAATATTCGCAAAAAAATTGTGGATTTTGAAGACGAAGATTTTGATAAAATTGTCAATACAAACTTGTTTTCTATGTATGAATTGACTCGAAAATGTTTCCCATTATTAAAGGAATCAAAGGGAAATGTAGTCTCTATTGCCTCCGTTACGGGTATGACCCACGTAAAATCGGGTGTAATTTATGGCATGACAAAAGCCGCAATGATTCAATTTACCAGAAATATTGCCGTTGAATGGGCGGAATATGGCATTAGGCTCAATGCAGTTTCGCCTTGGTACATACATACACCTTTGACAGCGGGAGTTTTGGCAAATCCAGATTTTTATGCGGAGGTTGTTTCAAGAACACCACTAAAAAGAGTTGGTTTACCAGAAGAAGTCGCTGCCGCAGTTGCCTTCTTTGCGATGAACAATGCCTCATTCATCACGGGTCAAAATTTAGCGGTTGATGGTGGTTTTACGATAAACGGATTTTAAATATGAAGGAGTTAAACGTCGCCATAGTCGGAACGCAATTCATGGGAAAAGCACATAGTAATGCTTACTCAAAAGTGGGAGATTTCTTTGATTTACCAGCAAAACCCATCTTAAAAATGGCTTGTGGCGTAAATGAAGAGCGTTTACGACAATTTGCTAATAAATTCGGTTGGGAAAATACCACGACCAATTGGAAGAAAATCATTCAACGAGATGATGTTGATTTAATTGATATTTCTACGCCAAACGATTCTCACGCACCCATCGCAATCGCAGGAGCGAAGGCAGGGAAGCATATTATTTGTGAAAAACCCATTGCCCGAAATGTACGAGAAGCCCGTCAAATGTACGAAGCCGCTGAGGAGGCAGGCATTGCCCACGCCATGATTTTTAATTATCGCTTTGTGCCAGCCATTGCTTTGGCAAAAAAGATGATTGACGAAGGCAAAATCGGGAAAATACATCATTTTAATGCTGTCTATTATCAAGATTGGCTCATCGACCCAAATTTTCCGATGACTTGGCGACACGATGCAAAAGCCTCTGGTTCGGGGGCTCACGGAGATATGAATGCCCACACCGTGGACTTAGCAAGATACCTTTGTGGAGAGATAGAATCGGTGAATGGTGTTGAAAAGAATTTTGTAAAAAATCGCCCGTTTTCTGATGGTTCAGGTATGGGTGAAGTTACTACCGATGATTGTTCGGCATTTTTTGCTCATTTTCAAAACGGAGCTTTGGGTGTTTTTCAAGGAACTCGATTTGCCAATGGACGTAAGAATTATTTACGGTTGGAAATCTTTGGAAGTGAGGGTTCTTTGATTTTTAATTTAGAAAGATTGAATGAATTAGAATATTTTAATCGCAATGATGACTCTGATATTCAGGGATTTAGGAATATAATTGTTACAAATTCAACCCATCCGTATATAGGTGCATGGTGGCCCGTGGGACATATCATCGGTTGGGAACATACTTTTATTCATGAAATAAAGGAATTGGTTGAAGCCATTGAATATAAAAAACCAATGATTCCAAGTTTCTGGGATGGACTGAAATGTCAGGAGGTTTTGGACGGAGTTTCTAATTCAGCAAGGAAGGGAAAGTGGGTGAATATTTGAACATCTTCATTTGTAATTTTAAAAATATAAATAATGAAGTATAAAATTTTAATCTTTGCAATTTCAATATTATTCATATCACTTTTTAGTGATTTTAATATATCAGAAAGACCAAACATACTTTTTATTATTGCAGATGATGCTGGGGCAGATATGAGTGCGTATGGAAATAGTTGGATAAATTCTCCTGCATTTGATGCGGTTGCAAAGGAAGGAATTCTTTTTGAAAAAGCATATACTCCAAATGCCAAATGTGCACCATCAAGAGCCTGTTTGATGACAGGAAGAAATCCTTGGCAATTAGATGCAGGTGTAAACCATAATATATATTTCCCCCCCAATTTTAAATCGTATCATGAAGTTTTAAGAGCAAGTGGGTATAAAATAGGTTACACAGGCAAAGGTTATAGCCCTGGGCTTGCTTTAAATGAGGACGGAACAAATAGAGAAATATTAGGAAAGAGTTTCTCTGATATTAAATTAACACCTCCAAGCATAAATTTTTCTCGTAATGATTATGCTTCAAACTTTGAAAGGTTTTTAAATTCAAATGAAAATAGTCCTTGGTGTTTTTGGGTTGGTTTTTTTGAACCACATCGTAGTTACGAACATGGAATTGGGTTAAAAAATGGTAAAACTAAAAGCCTAATCAACAGAGTACCAAGCTATTTACCCGACGTCGATTCTGTTAGAAATGATCTTTTGGATTATGCCATCGGAATAGAATATACTGATAGTCACATAAAAAAAATGTTAGATATTCTTAGAGAAAAGGGGCAATTAGATAACACGTTGGTAATTATTACTTCTGACCATGGTATGCCTTTCCCAAGAGTAAAAGGGAATCAATATAATCATTCAAATAAAGTACCCTTAGCAATAATGTGGAAAAATGGTATTCCTCAGAAAAACCGAAGAATTTCTGATTATGTAAGCCTTATCGATATTGCTCCGACAATTTTAGAACTTGCTGGCATCACTAATCAAACCTCTGGTATGTTTCCTCTTACAGGAAAAAGTTTAGTACCTATTTTTAAATCCTCGAAATCTGGTCAGATTGAAACTGAACGAAATTATTTATTGGTAGGACAAGAAAGGCATGACATTGGTCGACCAAAAGATGTTGGTTATCCTATTCGTGGTATTCATAAAAATAATTTTTTGTATTTAAAAAATTATGAACCCTCTCGATGGCCAGCCTGTAATCCCGAAACTGGTTATCTGAATTGTGATGGTAGTCCCACAAAAACTTTTATTCTCAACCAACGTAGAAATAATAAAAAGAATAATTATCACTGGAATCTTTGTTTTGGTAAACGCCCAGAAGAAGAACTTTATAATATAGAAACTGACCCCGATTGTGTTTTTAATTTAGCTCAAAATCCTCATTATCAAATGATTAAAAAAAATATGATGAATGAAATGGAAATGAAGTTGCTTCAAGAAGGTGATTTACGACAGAAAGGTTATGGATATATTTACGAAAGTTATCCGCTTTCAAATGATACCAATGGTTATTATGAACGGTTTATGAAGGGAGAAAAAATTCCAACAAATTGGATAAATGAAAGTGATTTTGAAAAAGAAAAAATACAAAATTAAATACGTTCAATAAATGCTCACACAAGAAAAACTTAATTTCTTAAAAGATAAAGCCAAAGAAATTCGACAAGAAATTATTATCATGATTACGAGAGCCGCCTCTGGTCATGTGGGGGGAAGTATGAGTGCAGTTGAAATTCTGGTCTCGCTTTATCATCACATCATGAAACACGATTCTCAAAATCCAAAATGGACTGAACGAGACCGTTTTATTATGGGAAAAGGTCATGCTACACCCGTTTATTATGCCGTTTTGGCTGATTGTGGCTACATTCCGAAAGAAGATTTACTGGGTTTCCGTCGTCCAGGCTCATATTTACAAGGGCATCCTAAACAATATACAGAAAAAGGTATCGAAGTCTCAACGGGAACTTTGGGTTTAAGCCTTTCAACAACTTGTGGTATGGCATTGTCCGCTAAATTGAAGGGCGAAAAGCAAAACTATTTTTGTCTTTGCGGTGATGGAGAGATTCAGGAAGGGCAAATTTGGGAGGCTGCCATGTTTGCCAACAAATACAAACTCAATAATATCATCGCTTTTGTTGATAGAAATTATATGCAATCTGACGGTTATTCTGAGGACATTATGCCACTCGACCCGCTCGAACCAAAATGGGAAGCCTTCGGATGGGAAGTTTTTAGTATTGACGGGCATGATTTTGAGCAAATTATTAATACCGTAGAAAAAGCAATGCTTTCGGACAAACCAGTCATGATTGTCGCCCGAACGATAAAAGGGAAAGGTGTTTCTTTTATGGAAAATGATAATACGTGGCACGGCTCACCGCCAAATTTAGAAACGGCAATGAGGGCTTTGGGTGAGTTAGTTTAAGTTTCTGACAAATAAACGCTGGTAGGGTTCAAAACCCTACCAGCGTTAAGATAAAAAATGAAAAATATCGAAGACATACATATAGTACCTGTCATTCCATCCCCACCTTCTTCTGAATTTGGAGCGGAGCAAACCAAAAAAGGCTTTGCCGATGGGTTGATTGAATTAGGAAAATTATTACCCAATGTGGTTGTGATTGATACTGACGTGGCGAAGGCAACCCGTTCGGCTGACTTTCAGAAAATCTATCCAGAACGACATTTCAATACGGGTGTTGCCGAGCAAAATATGCTCTCTGTTGCCGCAGGAATGTCGATTGAAGGTTTTATTCCTTTCGCAACATCTTTCGGAATGTTCATAGCCACTCGTGGAGGTGACCAATTACGCAACTCCATTTGTTATCCAAAAGCCAATGTAAAAGTAGCGGCAACCCATTGTGGAATTTCTACGGGAGGAGATGGAGCATCGCATCAAATCAATGAAGATATTGCTATTTGTAGGTCATTTCCAAACCTAACTGTCATAGTTCCAGGGGATTACGAAGAAGCCAAGCAAGCAACCATCGCCGCCGCTTATTTCAAAGGTCCTGTTTATTTGCGTTATGGGCGAGATACTTATCCTATCGTTCCAGAGATTCATGGTAAGTTTGAAATTGGTAAATCCCGAACCATCAGAGAAGGAACAGATTGTACTATTTTCACGACAGGAATTATGGTTTCGGAGGGAATAAAAGCCTCTGATATGTTGAAAGAAAAAGGTATATCAGCAAGAGTTGTTCATCTTCCAACGGTCAAACCTCTTGATAATGAAGTAGTTATAAAAGCCGCCCAAGAAACCAAATTTTTAGTAACCGTAGAAGAACATTCAATCATTGGTGGACTTGGAGAAGCCATCGCAGGTGTAACAGCCGAGCATCATCCAACAAGAGTATATCGAATTGGCATCAATGATGTTTTCGGACAATCTGGACAATCACAGGAATTGCTTGATTTATATGGACTTCGGGCTATAAATATAGTAGAGAAGGTTTTAGAAGTTACTAAGTTACAAGGTTACTGAGTTACGAGGTTATGGGTTAGTAACCTAAAAACTTCATAACATTGAAACCTTGTAACTTAGTAACCTCTAAACCTTGTAACCCCGTAACATTGTAACTTTAAAACCATGCAAGCAGTAGTAAAATACGATAAAGGATCAGGCAACGTATCATTAATGGATATGCCAGAACCAAAATGTGCTGATAATCAGGTAATTATAGACATTGCCCACTGTGGAATTTGTGGTACTGACCTCCATGTTTATCACGATAGATTTAGAAATTTTCCACCCGTAATCCTCGGACATGAGTTTGCTGGCACAATTATAGAAAGGGGGAAAAACGTCTCAAATATCAACTTAGGTGATAAATTTTCTGTGTTGGGAGCGGTGGCTGTTGTTTGCGGAGAATGTCGTTATTGTCAAAGTGGCGATTTTATGTTCTGTAAAAATCGTAGAGGCATGGGGCATGGGGTCAATGGGGCTTTTGCCAGATATGCCGCTATTCGTCCAGACCAATTATATAAAATTCCCGAAGGTGTTTCGATGCGAGAAGCCTCATTAGTTGAACCTTTGGCGGCGGCGGTTCATGCCGTTGAAGACATTGCACATTTCAAATTAGGAGATATTGCTTTGGTTTCAGGACCGGGACCAATCGGGCTTTTAGTGGTAAAATTATTAGCTCGGCAAGGCATTAAAACCATCGTCGCAGGTACATCAGACGACCAAATGCGTTTGGATTTAGCTCTGCAATATGGTGCGTATCGTACAGTTGTGGTCAATAAAGAGAATTTACAAGAAATTATTTTAGAAGAAACTGATGGTTTAGGGGCTGACGTTGCTTTTGAAGTTGCTGGCGTTGAAGCATCCGTGAGAAGTTGTATGGAAGCACTACGACCATTAGGGCATTTTATTCAAGTCGGACATTTTGGGCGTGAATTAACTTTACCTTGGGACTTGGTGGCTTTCAGACAATTACGCATTGATGGCTCAGTAGGTTATAGGCGTGAAACTTGGACGCAAACCATGAAGATTTTAGAACAAGGTCTCAACGTAAAAGACACGATTACTCACGAAATGTCAATTTCAGACTGGAAAAAAGGTTTTGATTTGATGGAAGCAAAACAAGCGGTTAAGATTCTTTTGAATCCCATTTAAAACAAATGTAGGGACGAATAGCATTTGTCCAAAATGTCATTTGACAAGACGAATGCTATTCGTCCATACCTCAAAATATTTGATTATCAAACGAAATACCACTTATGAAAAGATTTGAAAATAAAGTTGCCGTAGTTACAGGGGCAGGTTCTGGAATTGGCTATGAGATTGCTAATCAATTAGTTAAGGAAGGGGCATCGGTAATAATCAATGACCTTGACGATAATATCCTGAACAATGCGGTACAAAATATTTCTACTTTTGGTAATTGTACATCAATAGCTGGTGATGCAGGAAATGTGAAATTTATTTACGAAATGATTGATTTTACCGTAAAGAAATTTGGTAAAATCGACATGATTGTTGCCAATGCGGGAATTACTTTATTCGGGAGTTTTTTAGATTTTACCGAAGAATCTTTCCAAAAAGTCATGAACTTAAATTTGCAAGGCTCATTCTTCCTGACTCAGGCTTTTGCTAAACAAATTCAAAAACAACAGGGTGGGGGGCAAGTTTTATTGATGTCCTCAAATATTGGTTATCAAGCATATCCGAACCTTTCCGCTTATGCCGTCACGAAGGCAGGAATAAAAATGATGGCTCGTAATTTAGTAGCTGAACTTTCACCTTTGGGTATTAGAATCAATGCAATTGCCCCAGGAGCAACTTTGACCGAACGTACCGCTTTGGAAGAAGAAAATTACGACCAAGTTTGGGGTAGAATAACGCCACTCAATCAAATAGGTACACCAGACGATATTGCAAAAACGGCATTATTCCTTCTTTCAGACGATTCAAGGCACATTACAGGACAAACAATTTTAGTTGATGGCGGTTGGGAGGCAACGGGCATTTTACCAAAGGCATAAAAAGAAAGATACAAGGTTAAAACTCTGATTTGGTAAAATATTTTTCTCTATAACCATGAACTATGGCACAACATAGGAGGAGTAATACCAATGCTTTTAAAAAATAACCTGCACCAATTTAACTTATAGGAACAGAGAATTAGAGTTAATATTTTACCTTTTCTCTATTCCTGTAAGTTTCATTTGGGTTTAATTTCGCTGTAAGTTATTTATGGCGAGTAATTGTAATGATAGTTCCAGCTATGACACCTAAAATAAAAAGGCAAAGTATTGGTAGAATAAACATTGCTAATACTCTTAAAATAATAGTGGTGAGTTTTTTTTCGGGATAAAAACCTTTAAAAAACCAAACCATCATTACAAGAATGAGCGGCATAGAAATATTCATAACCAAGCTAAAAACCTGAATATTATTTTTTGATAAGTACATAATTGGGTATGTCACAAGCATACTTAACACAGAATAACAGGACAATCCATAAGCATTCATGACAATATGCTCATAATAATTATGTCCCCATTTTCTAAATGCCAGCTTAGTAAAAAGAGCAATTATTGGAATAAAAGCTAACATAATAAAAGAACTATAATTAGTCCAAAACGAAATGTAGCTATTCAAAAAACTTTCACTCATGGATTTATTAGTGGCAAGTTGTTCTTTCATAATATTGCCCAATCCGAGTACCTTAAATGATAAGAAGCCACTAAGTCCACTTAATACAAACACCAGAGAAATAGGTTTATAATGATTTACTCTACTTCCTTCTACGAACGTTCTGGCAGTTTTTCCAGGGTTTTTGATTAGGTTTTTAATCGAATACAATAAGCCTTTGTTCCAATGAAATACGGTGTATTGGAGTTCATCATAAATGTAATTTTTATCAATTCTTTTGTATTTTTTCTGTCCGCAGCT
>JAAFJL010000099.1 GCA_013298865.1 Cytophagales bacterium
TACTCTTCTGGCATCCAAAGGCATATTAATCATTTTATTTTGCGGACATGGATTCGCTTTCCTACTTAAAATCAATTGTCCAAAATTCACTAACGAATTTCCTGAAAATGAGACAGTTCCGTTTGAAGCTGGGTCGGTATCAATGGCTTTTCTATTAGCTAAAATCCAGTTATTCAAATAACTCGAAACTGGTCTTGCGTACAAACTATAATTGGCTGGATTACTCAAATCTGAACTGTTTACCTCCGCACTTTTGAAAATAATTGAATCCATTGCTGCAAATGTTTTTGCGGTCGTCCAATTTCGCCAAATCCAATAATGTTTGAAGAGCGAATCACCCACAGGATAGGGTTTTTCATGCAATCTATAAATCGTGAACGGAACGGCTGGTTTTGTGCCTATATTTGGAATATTCAAACTAAGTCCAACAACATTGAAGTTATTTTTTCCTGTACTCAAAGCCGTTGTCTTATTTTCAAATTCTCCTCCCGAAATAGGGGCTGTTGAAGTTACTCTGGAAGCACTATTCACAAAAATTCCATCATTTGAACCCACTCGGTCATACACAGATGACGAAGATTCATTGAATTGATAATAAGCCATTAAGCCCGCATCTGCCTGACTCGGAAAGCGTGGATTGTTCTTGGTCAGGTGCATCATATTTCTAATTTCATTATCACTCAAAGCACGGTTGTAAACCGCAATTTCGTCCATTTCTCCAATCAAATTTCTGTACCATTCCGCATCAAGCATTGTTCCTGCTGCAAATTGTGAGAATGTGGTTGAAATTACCGTTCGTCCTGTATGCGTTGCCCTGATACCGTCTCTCACCACAGCAATTCGGGTTGGTTCAACCACCAAAGCGATATGTGTCCAAGTATTTGCTTTGATGTATAAATTACTATTGTACGACCATGAACCATTCGGATGATGATAGCCCAATTGTGTACTATCGCCAGTCCAACCTCTTGTATTTAGATGTACGTTACCCGTTGCTGATTTCATCGAAAGCATTCCTACGGCATCGTTGGGGGTTGTTGGGTCGATTTTTACCCATGCCATCATGGTATAAGCATTGGTATTGTTGATGGCTGGATTGGCAAGTAAATAACTACTTTGAGCCGTCGTTTTCATAGCATTTCCTCTGAGCGTGTCTATGCCACAATTAAAATCTGTAACCGTAATAAAATTGTTCAAAGTTTGCGTAGAAATATTGCCCTGAGCATCTGTAACAGTTAAAGATACATTAAAAACGCCTGCATTTGGGTAAACAACTTTCGGGTTTTCGAGTGACGAAACTGCTGGATTACCACCTTGAAAAGTCCACTGAAACTGTGTACCCACAATGCCTTGATAAGCTGAATAATCTCTGAAATAAAGCGTATCTTTTCTACAAGTTGTGGTTGTCGTTCTGTCCACCGCAATAATGGCATCTGCCTTGGTGTCAAACGCCAAAGGGTGTTCAAAAGCTCCACGAGACGTTCCCATTCGGTAGGCTTTTTTATCAGGGACAACATACGCAGACGTTACATAGCCCAACATAGGTAAGCCACTTCCGAGCAAAATCCAGGCGTTCATGGTATTGTCTCTATACCAAACCCCACCACCATTAGTAGAAACATAAACGCCTCCGTCTGTTCCTCTTTGCATGGTGATATTTGAAGCCGTTGGCGAAGGCAAACCTGTTGAGTAATTTACCCAAAGATTAGCTCCATCGCTTGATTTGACCACTTTTGTAACATTCTGCACTTCACCATAACTCAGCCAAACGGTTTGCCCATCATTACTCACTTCAATATCCGAAATGGTATTTTTGTTAGACGTTACTACGGTACTTGGCGTTCTTTTCAGGAATGTTTTACCGCCGTCTGTACTTTTATAAATGTCTTTGTTATTGGTCAAAACATAGAAAACAGAAGGGTTTTTGAGAGCTACTTTTACCTTCGTGATGGCTTCGGGGAATGTATAAAGCGTATCTTTTACCGTTGCCATATTATCCACAGACCGCATCAAATACTTGCCATTGGCAGGAAACGCAACACCATAAATATTGGGATGAATCGCTAAATATTTGAAAGAAGCATCCACAACCGAAAAGTATTTATCATAACTCGCATCTTTTGTAATCATGCGATATTTTCGGTAAATATCAGCCGCATAAATCCACCGAGGTTGGGCAGGATTTACTGTAACATCTTTTGAATCCGCCCCGCCATCATGCTCCCAACCGTTGTCTCCATCAAACCAACGCACTTCGGTAGGTCCATGGTCATCGCCAGTCGCTACGATGTCTCCCTTGAAACCAGAAGAAAATCCCCATAAATCAATACCACTAATCCATTCGCCAGTTGAACGTAAGGTTGTCATACCGTCTTTTGAGATAGAATTTCCTCCATCAGAGGCAATCAACAGGAGATTTCCAACGGCAGAAATTCCCCTCACATCCGAATGAACATAATTTGTACAAGGTGAGCCACTGCCATTATTGGTGAAAAAAGTTAGTCCTCCATCTATGGATTTATGAACTTCTCCAGAAGAATATCCACCCAAGTAAAGCACCGTAGAATCTGTATGCGAAATCGTGCAATCATCTAATAAATGACCAATCACGGGGTATTTTAAAGACTGAACCTTTACGCCCGAAGTATCATATTTGATGATGCCATCACGAGTTTGAGTTACTCCTAAATCAACGAATAACTCAAACAAGTAAATCTTATCTGGTGCCGCAGGTGACACTTCCATTTTGAAAGGCTGAGTACGATTGGTATTGAAAAACAGATTCCAAGTTTGTCCATAATCTACTGAACGATAGACACATAGCTTCTGAGAAGAATTTTTTGCCGCTAAATAAGCCACATTATTTTTTGTAGGATGAAACGCCAATCCTGCAAAATTATATTTCCGTTCGCCGACTCCCGTTGTGGAATGTTGCCCTTGCGAATAATTTGAACCACCCGCCGAATTATCAAAAACCATTGTCCAAGTAGTTCCGCCATTGGTTGAACGATAAATCTTTTTGCCATAACTTGCTAACAACATATTGGCATCATGGTTAGCAAGTGTCACAAAATAAGCACGTTCTGTTGAGCGAGTTGTATAATTCAAATCAGGAGTCAAAGTCCAACTGTCACCACCGTTTGTTGATTTCAAAAGTCCTGCCTCTGTGCCTGCATAAATCAAGTTTGCATCAATTTTAGAGGCTTTTATGTCACCATAATACACATCCCGATTGGCATAAGTATTTTTACCATTTGGAAATTCAGCATCGGTCAATTTCCAAGTTACCCCTTGGTCTTTGCTCACCCAAAGCCCCCCGTAAGACTGCCCTGCAAACAAATTTTGTGTATTGTAGGGATTGATATACACACGGTCATTGAAGCCTCCTGACATATCTGTTGTATTTTCACATCCCTTATCTTTACCATGATAAGGTCCAATCATCCGCCAAGTCCCCGTCATATCATTCCAAGCAGGATAGGGAGAAGCCGCCACACGAGCATTTTTAGCAAAAGATTTTGGTTGATTTAGTTTCATTAAAGCCTTTGTTTCTTCTACTGGAATCTCAGGAGATTTCACAATTCCGTTGGTATCTCTATTGAAAGAATTAGTCTGAAACCAACGAACGGCGATATTTCTCTGCACACTTTTTTCGTAAGGGTTAGTTTTGAAATAAGCATCATAGAGACTTTTGACTTTATTAAAATCAGGATTAGGATTTTGGATTTCGAGAAACCAATCATTTTGAGAATGATCAGTTTTAGTAATTTTAGGTTTCTCTGGCATTTGTGCGTAAATGGTAATCACACTTAGGTGAATCAAAATGAAGGTTTTGAGAGAAAATAGTAGTTTTGGATAACGCATTGCGATGTATTTTGAATTTGACAAAGAAGGTTTTGTTATTTTTGTACAAAAGTAACCATATAAGGACTTCAATGATACTCAAGTATTTCAAATACCTCTTCTATGCCATTCTATCTTTTATAGGATTTATTGGCTTATACTTGCTTTCTGCCTACGTTTTAGGAAAAATTAGCGTTGAGAAAGAGCCTACTACTTCGCAGGATGTTACAATCTATATTCTTACCAATGGTGTACATACAGACTTGGTGATGCCCCTGAGAAATGAACAAATGGACTGGAGTCAGGAAGTAAAATTTGAAAATACTGTCGGGAAAGATACCTTAGCAGAATACCTCGCTGTGGGTTGGGGCGACAAAGGTTTTTACCTCCAAACACCTACTTGGGCAGATTTAAAATTTAGTGTGGCTTTCAAGGTAGCAACGGGGCTGAGTTCTTCGGCAATTCATACAAGTTTTTACAGGGCTATGAAAGTTGGCAATGATTGTATCGAACTAAAAATCAGTAAAGAACAATACGCTCGTTTGGTTAAATATGTGAAAAATAGCTTCACAAAAGACGCTCAGGGGCATTTCATGAATATTGAAACCAAGGCAAACTACGGCAAAAATGATGCTTTTTATGAAGCAGGTGGTAGTTATAGCATGGCACATACCTGTAATACTTGGGCAAATAATGGACTAAAAAGTTGCGGACAAAAAGCAGCTTTTTGGACTCCATTCGACAGTGGAATTTTTGAACAGTATGGCATTGAAAAATAAGAAAATTATTTTAAACCAATGACAATCAAATAGATACAAGACTCGTTTGTATCTTTAATAAATATTTACTCATCTTAAATCTCCGATAAGTTATCAAAAAAGCATTTCTATTTTTATTAATTCTCTTCTCTGCAATACACCTGAATGCACAGAAAAAAACTTTCCGTTTAGAAGGTACAATCACTAATGCAGATTCACTGACAGAAGCTACTATTTTCACTTTTGGCGAGAGTACCTTCAAAAGTAATAAAGTCGCAATTATCAACAATAAATTTGTCATTGAAGGTGAAGTAAAACATCCGTGTCTTGCCATTATTAACACTGATAAAGTGAGAGGTGGTTTGGGAGTTTGGCTAACGAATGATGAAATTAAAGTCGATTTTTTTGTAAAAAAATATGAAAAAGATGGTTATTCTCTTTTACAATCGCAATCAGTTGAAGGTTCACAAGAATCTAAAGACTATTTATTTTTGGTGAATCGGAGAAATGAAATCCATGAATTAGAGAGAAATCCTTTAAAACAAAACCTTAAAATATGTGAAGAAACAGAAAATTATATCCTAAATCACAAGGATAGCTACTTATCTCTTTCAACAATAAGCCTTATAACCGAAAATTGTGGAACTTCAAAAACCAGAGATTTATTGTCACGATTATCTAAGGAATTAATTGCTTCTTCGGATGGAATATTGTTAAAAGATAATCTCGAAAAAATAGAACATAATGCCATTGGGACGACTATTCCAGATTTCATAATGCCTAATGACAAAGGACAAAATGTACAGATAAGTTCTGTCGTGAAGGGAATGACAGTAATCGCTTTCTGGGCTTCTTGGTGTGGTCCGTGTCGTTCCGAGAATAGAGATTTTGTAAAAAATAAAAAATTATTTGATGAAAAAGGTGTGAAAATTATAGGTGTTTCACTCGACGACGACAAAGAAGCGTGGATTAATGCTATTGCGAAAGACAAAGCTGACTGGCTGCAACTTTCAGATTTAAAAGGTCAATTTGACAGTAAAATCTCTAAGCAATTCAAGATTAACTCAGTACCATATTTACTCCTTATCGACAAAGACATGAAAATACAAGCAGCAGGGAGTTATTCAGACATAGCAACAAAAATATTCTTGTTTTAACATGAAAATCTTAAAAATCATCTCAATTTCTCTGTTATTCAGTTTTGGAAGTTCTGCTCAGAATATCACCAAAGACACGACTGAAATCAAATCTGTTTTAGCTGATTTTTTTCAGGTATTTACGGTTTATGACATCAAGCATTTTGAGCAAAATTGTTCACCTGATTTCATTTTGTATGAAAACGGTGAAGTTTGGAGTTCTAAAATAATTCGAGAATACGTCGAGAAGGCTCGTTCAGAACCAAAGACTTCAGAACGGGTAAATGAATTCCATTTTATCAATTTCAATATCAAGGGTAATGTTGCTTGGGCGGCGTACCATAATACTGCCCATATTACTTTGCTAAAAGATGGCACAAAGCGAGACATCAATTGGTTAGAAAGTATTATTCTTGAAAAAGTAAAAGGAAAATGGCGATTAGTGCAAATGCACTCTACTAAGAAAAAATGAAAGTAATTGATTTTTTTTTGTACCAAAATTTTCCCAAATACGTTAAGATGTAAATTGATAAACTTACATCTTAACGCTATGCAAAAACCTATTCTCCCGTACCCTTTTCGGGTAATTTTATTTCTTTTTACGCCTCTGATTTTTTCTATCAACCTGAGTTTTTCTCAGAATAAAAAACCTGCTACTGCTGGGCGAAGAAGCTATTTCACTTTTGGCTATGGGCAAGCGGCTTACGGCTATGATTTCGGAGAATCCAATTTGCTCAGATTTGGTTATGAACAACGATTTACTGATAATTTTGGCGTAGAAACTTATACGCACGTCATCGGTTATCGAACGTCTCATAAAAATTTCACAAGCTATGATTTAAGATTAAGATTACTGTATCATTTCGAAAAGAGATTTCAGCCTCAAATCCTTGCAGAACCCATCACAAATATCAGGTATCATAAGAATGTAATTCCACCTAAACGGCTATCGGAAGGCAGTTTCCAAATCATCGAACGTAGTAAGTTTGACCCTTACTTGGGATTTTCTGTTGGCGGAACTATCAATGAAAAATTTAATCGTAGTAGGCATTATTGGGCAGGTACGTTAGGTATTTTAGCAGGATTAAGATTTACGCCCAATGAAAAATGGGGTGTTTTCGTAGAAAGTACTGGTTCGCTCAACGACTTTAATTCATCAACTGACAATGGTAGTACAACAACTTTACAGGCAGGAGCGGTTTTTCAGTTTTGAGGGAAAATTCACAAATCCATCCTCAAAAAAATCGCATAAAATCCGCCTTCTTCTGATACTCTGAGGGTATGTCTTTCTGGGTAGGCGATGGCTAATCTTCTTCGGGTATTTACCAAACCTATGCCTTCGCTTTGTTCTTTTGGTCCTTTGCGAACAAGATTTTTTAACTGAAAAATCAAATGATTTTCTGCTACATTCAAAGAGATTTCTAAGGGATTTTCAGGCGACAATAGCTCGCCGTGCTTGAAGGCATTTTCTACAAAAGTTATCAGTATCAAGGGCATGATTCTGCGATATTCCATAACGCCAATTTGCTCGAAATGTACATGAAGGCGGTTTCCGTAACGTAATTGGTTGATTTCTATAAAATTCTTGATATGTTTCACTTCATTTTCTAAAGGTACTTTTCCTTCTGCATCGTCATTATTAATGGCATACCGCATCATATCAGAAAGTAACATAATTCCCTTCGACAAATTGGGCAAAACAGGCAACGCCTCCGAATAGAAAAAATTAAGGGTATTGTACAAAAAATGGGGATTAATCTGAGAAGTTAAAAACGACATCTCAGCCGCAGACTGACTTTCCTGCAAAACTCTAAGGTCTTTTTCGTGTTGAATAGATTTGCGGAAATAGTAGTAGCCGAGGGAGTATATTGACCATTGTATATAAATCCATGCAGATGAGAGGAAAAAATCATCAGTTATGTCATCATATCTATTTGGAACATTAAAGTACGGTAGGATGCTAAAATTAATATAATATCTTACAGTATGATAAATTATAAAAGTGATTGATATAAATGAAATGAACTTTAATTTATTTATTTTAAATAGAGGAAATATCAAAAATACATATGTGTAGAATAAAAAAGAAAGCCAAAAGTGGCTTATAAATATTGTAATAAAAGTTTTCCAAAAATCATTCATCGACTGATATGTACCCCAACCAGCTAATGAAGCATATATAATATATCCCATCCAAATCCCGATATGCTTCAGAATCACTCTCCAATTCTCCCTAATTTTCTCAAAAATATTTTTCATTATCTTAACTTTTATCCTTTTTGCTTCCAATTACTTTTTCATCCAAAGCTGTCCATAATTGGTTGCGGTAGGTCTCGCTGAGGGGTACCGTGATATTGCCTTGAAGACAAATGTTATTGCCTTCTACGTATTCAATTTTTTCCAAAGAAACAATATATGAGCGATGCACCCGCAAGAACTGCTCAGTCGGTAAATTTCCTACTAAGTCTTTAAGGTTCAGTAGGGTAGTAAATTTCGCTTTCGTGGTTTTGATGTTTACATAGTTTCCCAAACCTTCCACAAACAGAATATCCACGTAGTTTATTTTTTGCATTCTGTTATCGGTTTTTACAAACATAAAATCATCAGAAAGTGGTTTGTTTTTTACTTCTTGAACCGTATTTTCAGAGGCATTTTTCTCTAAATCCATTTGCTCTTGCACCTTTTGGGTAGCTTGCAAAAAACGTTCAAACGAAATGGGCTTTAGTAGATAATCGCTCACGTTATGCTCGTAACCTTCCAGTGCATACTGTTTGTAGGCGGTCGTGAGGATGACTTTGCAACGTCCTTTGATAACCTTAATAAAATCAATACCAGACAATTCGGGCATCTGGATATCCAGAAAAATCAACTCTATTTTTTGCGTATAAATTACCTCCAAGGCATCCAAAGGATTCAGACTTGTAGCTTCCAGGTGTAAAAAGGAAATCTGATTGATATAGTTTGCCAGTACATCAATCGCCGATTGTTCATCATCAATTATAATACATTTTATCATGTTGGTTTTATTTTACCGAGAAGTCGGATTAGCCCGAAAATTACCCAAAATCTGCTCCAAATCTATCTTTTTCTTGAATTGTAGTACGAATGCCCCACTTTCCGTGGTGAATTCCTGATTTTGAAGGGTGAGTTTTCCAAAGTCGTTTTTATGCAATTCATCATTGATTTCGATGAGTTGGTAACGGCTTTCGATGAATTGGTAACAATTATTTTCAAGACTGAATCCAAATCCGCAATTTTGAAATGTTCTACAACGCAAGACATCAAACTTCTATATCTATTTGGATTTTAGTATCTACATATTTCATTGAAAATTATAAACACAAAAGGCTCAGAATTCTGAGCCTTTTGTCGTTGGATGATTCTGATTTTACACTCCCTCATTAATTTATGTTAAACGGTAAAAAATCGAAAAGAATTCTTATTAACTTAGCAGTGAACAGTTAGCAGTAAACAGTAAACAGTTAGCAGTGAACAGTAAGCAGTGAACAGTAAGCAGTGAACAGTAAGCAGTTAGCACAGTTATTAGTAAGTTAGCACAGTAATCGGTTAACTGGTTACTGTTTACTGATAACTGTTTACTGGTCACTGATAACTGTTCACTGTTCACTGGTCACTGATAACTGGTCACTGATAACTGTTTACTGGTCACTGATAACTGTTTACTGGTCACTGATAACTGTTTACTGGTCACTGATAACTGTTTACTGATAATTGTAATAAATCTAACAAACAAAAACCATGATTCTCAAAAAATTACCTATCCTACTCGCTGCGGGGGCATTATTATTTGCCTGCGACAAAGGTAAATCTTCCGCAGAAGTTGAAGCCCGTAAGTCATTTGTAGATTTTTCAGGAATGGACTCAACTGTAAGTCCTGGCGACGATTTCTTTTCTTACATGAATGGAAAATGGTTGAAAAACACCAAAATTCCAGACGACCAATCGGGTTGGGGTTCGTTCTATACTTTGTACGAAGAGAATATTACAAAAACGAAAGCCGTATTAGAAGAAGCGGCTGCGTCAAAGGCTTCTGAGGGAACTTTAGAACAAAAAATTGGGGATTTTTATGCTTCTGGAATGGACACCGTAGCCATAGAAAAACGTGGAATTGAACCAATTAAGAAGGATTTGGCAGATATTGCGGCGATTAAAGATTATAAAGGTTATTTGGAATATGTATCAACCAACGAGCAAAATCATGGTGGTGCTTTGTTCAGTTTTTATGTAGGAACAGACGATAAAAATTCGAGTAAAAACATGGTCAGTTTCTTTCAGGGCGGTACTGGATTACCCGAAAAAGATTATTATACCAAGAAAGACCCTGAGACTCAGAAAATCAGGGATGCTTATACAAAATACATCTCGAAATTATTTGTTTTGTCTGGAACAGATGAACAATCTGCCAACCAACAAGCTAAAGATATTTTGGCTTTTGAAACCAAGTTAGCAGCTTCTCATAAAAGCCCCGTTGAATTGCGTGACCCTATCAAAAACTACCATAAATATGCAGTTGCTGATTTAGGGAAAGTCTATAAAATGGACTGGAAGACTTTCTTAGAGAAAATGCTCATCAAGACTGATACTGTGTTGGTTGGACAACCAGAATATTACACTGCAATGGGCAAATTATTGGAAACTACCCCGATTGAAACTATCAAAAGCGTAGAGAAATTTGCCTTATTGAACAATACTTCTTCTTATTTGGGAAAAGGATTTGGCGATGCCAATTTTGAGTATTACGGCAAAGCATTGTCTGGACAAAAAGCTCCGTCTGCTCGTTGGAAAAAATTAGTGAATCAAACTGATGGGAGTTTAGGAGAACTTTTAGGGCAATTATGGGTGAAAAAATATTTTACGCCAGAAGCTAAAGCCAGAATGTTGGAATTGGTGAGTAACCTCAAGAAAGTGTATCGTGGAAGAATCGAAAAATTGGATTGGATGTCTGCCGAAACTAAGGCAAAGGCTTTGGTGAAAATGGATAAAATTGTCCAGAAAATTGGCTATCCAGACAAATGGAAAAACTATGATGATGTAACTATTAGCAGAGATAAATACTTTGAAAACGCCCGTGCTGTGGGTCTTCATTCGTACAAAGAAATGGTGGCGAAACTTCAAAAACCCGTTGACAGATCTGAATGGGGAATGACTCCACCTACGGTAAATGCCTACGCAAATCCTGCTTTCAATGAGATTGTGTTTCCAGCAGGGATTTTACAGTTTCCGTTTTTTGATAACAACGCAGACGATGCTATGAACTACGGAGGAATCGGAATGGTGATTGGTCACGAAATGACGCACCTTTTTGATGACCAAGGTCGCCAGTATGATGCCGAAGGAAACTTGAAAGACTGGTGGCAACCATCTGATGCTCAGAAGTTTAAAGACAAATCTCAAGTAGTTGTTAGTCAGTACAATGGTTTCAAAATGTTCGGTAACATGAACGTAAATGGAGAATTGACTTTGGGTGAAAACTTAGCTGATGTAGGCGGGCTTGCGATTGCTTACGAGGCATTTAAACTAACAGAACAAGGAAAAGGTGATACCAAAATTGAAGGTTTAACGCCAGACCAACGTTTCTTCATGAGCATGGCACAAATCTGGAGAATCAAAAATCGTGATGAAACCATGCGTGTACGCCTAACAACTGACCCGCATTCACCAGAGCTTTTCAGAGTAAATGGACCGATGAGTAATTTCGAGCCATTCTACAAAGCATTCAACGTTACAGAAAAAAATAAACTATTCATCCCTGCCGACAAAAGAGCAAAGGTTTGGTGATATTTCGATATTCGGTTTTCGATACTCGATATTTGGTTTTCGATGCTCGATGTTTTATTTTCGATGCTCGAAAAATAACAAAAAAGCCCCTTAGCAAATTGCTTTGGGGCTTTTTTGATGTTTGATTTTCGTTTTTCGATGTTAGGTAATGGCAAAAAACTGTTCACCGTGAACCGTTCACCGAAAAAACTATTCCACAACATTCCGTAGCACTCCGATATGGTCAATTGTAATCAAAATTTCGTCATCTTTTTGTAGCGTAAACGGATAATCAGGTACGATGCAAGTACCCGTCATCAAGAAACATCCATTCGGGAAAGAACATTCTCTGTACAGAAAATCCACTAATTCTTGATGTTTTCTTTTCATCTGAGAAATCGCCACTTGTTCATCAAAGACATTTTCGCCATCACGGTTAATTTTCATATTGATAATGGTATCAGGCGAAATCGGATGCTCAGACACATACACGCAAGGTCCGAGAGCAGCACATTTATCATAACTCTTGGCTTGGGGTAAATACAAAGGATTTTCACCCTCAATACTCCTCGAACTCATATCATTACCAATAGAATAGCCTACAATTTTCCCAGAACTCGATATACAAAGCGTTAATTCTGGTTCGGGAACATCCCAAGTAGAATCCTTTCTTATTCTGACAAAATCATTCGTCCCGACAGTTCGTTGGGCAGTGGCTTTAAAGAAAATCTCAGGTCGTTCAGCCTCATAGACTTTATCGTAAAAAGTGTCTCCGCCAGAGTCTTTCGATTCTTCCATTCTGGCATTACGGCTACGCAAATATGTAACCCCAGCAGCCCAAATTTCTTGCGTTTGAATAGGGGCTAAAATCGTTTTCTGAGCAAACCAAGCTGCATTTTCAGGAGAATCCATCGTAGCGATTTCTGCCACAAGGGCTTCATACAAATCATCTCGATTGATAAAAATGTCCCAATCTTGGTGTTTGGACAAGTAAAATTGATTGTTACTTTCAATGATGATTCCAGAAGTTGTTTTGTAAAGTTTCATGAGATTTTTTTAAAAAATATAACATACATCAATGGGGATTATTTAAACTCAAAGGTAGAATATCTAAAGACTTTATAAATCCTTTCCTGTAATGAAGGCTGAAATTTCGAGAAAAATGGTTACTTTTGTGACCCCAATACAATAAACTAACAGCCAAAATTGTTTACTATTGATAGAATTCTCTGTTGAGTTTTTCTATTTTAACCATGCAATGTCCGTCCGTTTAAGCTAAGAAATCATGGAACACAGGCTTATTTTGTATTGATAACCCCTAAGTTTTTTGCTTTAAACAAAAGAATTTGGAATTTATGAAGTTACTACCAATCATCCCGAAATTTTCACTAACCATCTTACTATCAATATTTTGTTTTTTTGTAAACGCCCAATCAGAGCCTTTTGCAGTAAAATTGAATGGTAGAACGATTTCCGTAGAAGAGTTTCAGAATACTTACAAAAAGTTAATACAAAGTGATAGTGTTAACAAAAATAATCAAAAAGATTTTTTAGAAAATTTTATTAATTTCAAAATAAAAATCTTGGCTGCCGAAAAAATGGGTAAAGACACTACCTTGCTTTTTCGGGACCAGTTGAATACCTATCGTCGTGAGTTAGCCTTGCCTTATCTGACCGACAAGACACTCATGGATAGGATTATCCAGGAAACCTACGAACGAATGCGTGAGGAAGTTCGGGTGGCTCATCTGCTGATAAAAATTCCTAAAAACGCTTCTCCTGCCGACACAATGATAGCTTACGATGAAATCAAGAATCTCAAAACTCGTATCCAACGAGGCGAGGCTTTTGAACAAATCGCAAAGAATTATTCGCAAGACCCGATTTCTGCTAAAGTTGGCGGAGACTTAGGGTTTATTACTTCCCTGAAAACGTCTTTTCCTTTTGAAAATGCAGCTTATACTACTTCAAAAGGTGATATTTCAAATATTATCAGAACAGAACAAGGCTTTCATTTCTTGAAAGTCCTCGACCGCCGTTCTTATAAAGGAAAAGCAAAGTTTGCTCATATTTTTGTGGGAATCAATCCAACAGCAAGTCAGGCAGAAAAAGATTTAGCCAAGAAAAGAATTGATGAGGCTTATGCTTTTTTGCAAAAAGGAGAGAAATTTGAAGGCGTTTGTCGTGGATTGTCGGACGATATTAATTCAAAAGATAAAGGTGGAGAATTGAAAAGCTGGTATTTTGCAACCGACCTTGAAGACGCTTTTGCCGACGCTGGTTTTGCCCTGAAAGAAAAAGGTGATTATTCTACCCCAATCCAAACATCAAAAGGCTGGCATATTATTAGATTAATTGATAAAAAAGGACTATTGAAATTTGAAGAATTAGCTCCGTTTATTCGCCAAAAAGTTAACTCAGACCCTACCAGAAACGCATTGGGCAAGGGAAATTTAGTAAGAAAACTAAAAAAAGACAATAATTTTTTGGAAGTTGAATCTGTTCGTCAGGAAGCATTTGATGCTTTTTCGAGAGATAGAACGGGTAAAGAAGATTATTTAAACAAGACGATTTTTTCAATCAACCAACGTAACTCCACGGTAAGACAGTTTTATGATTTTGTCCAAAAACAGCAAAAACAACTCTTGAAAATTGGGGCTTCCTTAGACAAATCACCGAAAGAATGGTACAATCTTTTTGTTGAAAATGAGAATATTCGCTACGAAGAATTGAACCTTGAAGTAAAATATCCAGAGTTTCGTGCATTGGTGCAGGAGTACCGTGAGGGAATTTTGTACCAAGAAATGATGGAAGAAAATGTTTTCGATAAATCGTTGGATTCCTTGGCTCAGGTAAAGTTTTTCAAGCAAAATTCAGCGAAATATCAATACACCAATCGGGTTTTGGCGAAAATAATTACCACAGACCGCCGAGAAACGATGGAACAAGTAAGACCAATTCTGACAAAAACGGCTTATCCATTGAATCGTCTTTTTCCGAATATGATGTTCGATAAAGACCAAAGTGACATTAATGAGGTTATCAAAAAGCAATGTTATGAATTGGCTGTTACGATGTTAAAAAATCAAGATTATCAGGTAGAAGTCAGTGGAAATTCTGACCCAGAAGAAAACGAATCGGTTTCGGCAGAGAGAGCAAAAAAAATTGTTAACTATCTGATTGCTAAAGGAGTAAATGCTACCAGAATTACAGAAAAAGACGACGGAAAGTATAAGCCAGTTTCTAAAACCGAACGCTCAAAGAACCAAAGAGTAGGCATTAAATTTTTCTCAAATTCGATGGAAGATGTAGTGAAAAGATTCAATGCTTTGAAACCAGGAAGTCTTTCGGCGGAAGAACGTTATTTCAAAAAAGGAGAAAATGAATACCTTGATGCCGTACAGTGGGCAGTCGGACAGAATAATTATGAAATAAAAGGGAAAACAATTTGGGTTGATATAAAAAAAGTAGAAGATGCTCGCCCGAAGACTTTCAAAGAAGCCAATGGCGAAGTAATCAGAGATTTACAGAAGACATTGGAAAGGGATTGGGTAAATCGTTTAAAAGTAAAATATCCAGTCATTGTTAATGAAGAAGAAGTAAAGCGGATTTTGAATTAGCCAATTGCTTGATTTTAAAGCCAATAGCTAATAGCCAACTGCCCAAAGCCTCTTCATTAACACATTTTAACGGCAAGAAAATAGTAAAGCTGTCTTCTTGCCGTTATTTTTGTATTATAATTGACATAACTCGTGCGGAAGCATAAAAAAATGAAATTGAAAAAAATTAGTATAATTGCTCTATTGGTATTTTCGGCTTTCTCGAAATTGACAGCTCAGAATCCATTAGTGATTGATAAAATTATCAGTAAAGTTGATAACCATTATATTCTGAAATCAGATTTAGAGAACCAAATCCAACAAGCTCAACAGAGTGGACAGCCTAATCAGCCTTCAAAATGCCAAGTTTTGGAGAGTTTGGTCATTAATAAACTCATGCTTGCCAAAGCCGAAATAGATTCTGTTTTGGTAGATGACAAACGTGTTGACGCTGAGTTGGCTTCTCGGATGGAGCAAATGGAAAGTCAGTTTGGTTCACGCAAGAACATTGAAGAAGCCTACGGAAAATCCATTGTCAATTTGAAAGAAGAATTGCGTTCAGCTTTGAAAGAGCAATTGATTACACAAAAAATGCGTGGAAAAATCACGGCAGATGTAAAGATTACGCCAAAAGAAGTAAGAAGATTTTTTGAATCAATCCCAAAAGATTCTTTGCCCTATTTGCCTTCGGAAGTAGAAGTTGGGCATATCATTCGTTTGGCAAAAGCGACTAAAGTACAAAAAGACGAATTGATTAAACGTCTTTTGGATTATAGAACTCAGGTAGAAAAAGGTGGCGATTTTGCAGCTTTGGCAAAACTCCACTCAGAAGATATTGGTAGCGGAAAACGTGGTGGTGACTTAGGTTTTGCCAAACGTGGACAAATGGTTGCACCTTTCGAGGCAGCAGCTTTAGCCCTGAAACCAAAGCAAATGTCTGAGGTTGTAGAATCAGAATTTGGTTTTCACTTGATTCAATTAATAGAAATTCGTGGACAAGAATATCACGCTCGTCATATTCTTTTACGTCCTGATTATCAAAGACTTGACGTTGTAGCACCAACTCGTTTTTTGGATAGTATGCGGGTTTTGATTCAGAGAGATTCAATAAAATTTGAGCGTGCTGCTAAGGAAGTGTCAGAAGATAAAGGAACTGCCGATGCAGGTGGTTTATTGCTTGACCCTCAAACACGATCATCAAGAATGGCATTAGATGGTACAATGGAGTCAGCTTTGTATTTTACTTTGGACAGTATGAAAGTAGGAACAGTAGCCGCACCAACGGCATACAGAACAGAAGACGGACGTAGTGCCATGAGAATTTTGTATTACAAAAAGAAATTCCCTCCGCACTTTGCTAACTTGGAAGATGACTATCAGAAAATGTCAAATTATGCTTTGAATCGCAAGCAAAATTCAGCGATTGAAAGATGGTTCGAGAAAGCCAAGAAAGATGTATTTGTTTTTGTGTCAGAAGAATACCAAGGTTGTAATGTCTTACGAGGTGGCGGAGCAAGTCCAGAATAAAAGTTCTTTGATTATTTCTCAGGAAAAATCTCTTTTGGCAAAAAAATTGTTTAATATCATAAATGTCAGGTAATTTAGCCTGACATTTTGTTTTTTAGTGCTTTCGTTCAGAAACATCATTAAATTTATGCTAATTTTCAAATTAGTAAATTTTCAAATTTTCAAATTCCTTAATTTATAATGGCAAATTATCAGTCAGACGTAGAAGCAGTAGATGCTCTAAAAGATTCCTACAAAAAATTATCAACTGAAATCGGAAAAGTTATTATCGGTCAAGATGAAACAGTTCGTTTGTTATTGACCGCCATTTTTTGTCAAGGTCACTGCCTTTTAGTTGGCGTGCCAGGTTTAGCAAAAACTTTATTGATTCAGACCATTGCAGAAGCTCTCGATTTGAAATTTAATCGTATTCAGTTCACGCCAGATTTGATGCCATCCGATATTTTGGGTTCAGAAACGCTTGATAACGAACGTAACTTTAGATTTATCAAAGGACCAATTTTCGCTAATATCATTTTGGCAGATGAAATCAACCGTACTCCTCCGAAAACGCAATCTGCTTTGTTGGAAGCCATGCAAGAATATGCAGTGACGGTTTCAGGACAAAAATATAGTTTGGACAAACCATTTTTCGTGTTGGCTACTCAAAATCCGATTGAGCAAGAAGGTACATATCCGCTACCAGAAGCTCAGTTAGACCGTTTTATGTTCATGGTCAATTTGGATTATCCTTCGTACCAGTCAGAGGTTGACATTGTAAAAAATACGACTTCAAATGTAAAATATCAAGTTCAGAAGCAGGTTTCTGGCGAAGAAATTTTGGCATTTCAGCAATTAGTCAGAAAAGTACCCGTAGCAGATAATGTAGTAGAATATGCGGTAAAATTGGTACATAAAACTCGTCCGAATACCGAAATGGCAGATGCTTCTGCCAATAAATATTTGGAATGGGGTGCAGGTCCAAGAGCTTCTCAGAACCTGATTCTGGGGGCAAAATGCAATGCTTTATTGAACGGAAAGTACTCGCCAGACATCGAAGACGTACGTGCCGTAGCATTGCCGATTCTGAGACACCGTATCGTGCGTAACTTCAAAGCCGAAGCCGAAGGAGTAAGTGTAGAAGAAATGATTAAGAAATTATTGTAAAAGATTCAGAATCTTCCTCATATTTGTACCACGGTTGAATAAATCGTGGTATTTTTTTGCATAAGGAACTAGAATTAAATAAGTTATCCATCTTTACTTGCTATTTTCGCATCAATCTTCGTTGCGGAGTGCCGCCCATTCAAATCCTCATTTAACGCTGTTAAACTGCGGTTTTTCTGCCTTGATTGATGCAAAAATAGCTACCTAAAACTTGGACAACTTATTTAGTTCCCGTTCCTAAATCAATAAACCCAACCATTAATCTCATGAAGTCAAGATACTCGTTTTTGTTTTTTATCTTTCTATTAATCAATCAGTTATCTTTCGGACAAAACACTTTTGAAAAAGAAATTAAAACTTTTGAAAAAGAAGATTCATTGAATTTTCCTGCCAAAGGACAAATCCTTTTAGTAGGAAGTTCTACAATTAGGCTTTGGAAAACATGGAAAGAAGATATGAAAGATTACGCCTGTATTAACCGAGGATTTGGGGGTTCTCAGATGAGTGACCTCAACTATTTTTTCGATAGAATTGTGGCTAAATATGAGCCGAAAATGATTTTCCTCTACGAAGGCGACAATGATTTAGCCGCAGGCGAAAGTCCAGATTCGGTGGTGAAGGATTTCAGGGAATTTGTAGTAAAAATCAAAGAGAAATTACCCAAAACGAAAGTGGTTTATTATTCCATTCGTCCGAGTTTAGCCAGAATTGCCAATCTTGAAAAACAGCAAAATGTAAATGCCCAAATTAAGAAAATTTGTAAGAAAACTAAACGATTTTATTTCTTGGATACAGCCAAATTGTATTTTGATGAAGAAGGGAAATTACTCCAAGATGTATTTGTGTCCGACAAACTACACATGAACGAAAAAGGCTATCAAATCTGGACAGAGGCAACATTGAAGTTTTTGAAGAAGTAGTTTTTGCCGTTATAGTTTTGTCCCCTGTATCAGTATTGACATCTTGATTGATTGTTCTTTTAGATGTAAAAACTTCTTTCGTTCTTCATCTTGTTTAAAATTTTCAAAGTCTTGTTCAGTGTCAAATTCAGCAAGATGAATTTCGTACGGTTTGTCGATATGGCTTTCAATAAAACTATTTTCTGTTGGTCTTACCCGAAATAAAAGCCTCCCGTTATATTTTGAAATTGTCGGAATTGCAATGCTTTCAAATTCATCGAAAATTTTCTCCTGTCCTTCGATTAGGTAAATTAATTGAGTTATTAATATCATAGTATCATTCAATTGTTGTTCTATCGTTATTAGTTGTTGGCTGTGAAATTACAAGAAAATTAAGTTGTTTGGTTGTCTCGTTTGCTATGTAATGTTTTGTCTCGGGCTGAACTAATATCCCTTTTTGTTCTGCTACAACTACCTTATTTCCCTCTAAATAGAAAGTTGCTGAACCACTAAGAATAAAGAAAAATTGTTGGGCATTTGTATGAAAATGCAATTTCTCTCTTGTTCCACTTGGCATACTTTCTTGTTTAACCGATAATCCAACTGTATCTACTAAAACCCAACTATCACAATTATCACCCCATAAATAATGTTCTACTGAATTTCTATCAATTACTTTTTCCATTTTTTCTCACGCTTAATATTTTGATAATTTTATCTTATAATCTCAATCGTGCCACGGATGGCAATGGTTTTTACATAAATAACAGAAGAACCTCTTTTCCTACAAAACCTCATAATCTCCATTAATTTTCACTTTCATTTTGGGTAATTGATGATTTTTTTCAAAATACAAAAATCCACTTTGCAGGTTAGACCAAAAATTCATAAACTTCTTTGAATCAATGGTTGTTCCGCCAAAAATTTCAGACCAATGGGTTTTGAAATCCTTATTTTCTGCTAAAGATTTCAGTCTTGCTAAACCAGTTTCATCTAAATGAGTAGGGAAAATATGAACAGCTATTTGGGTCTGACCAGCATTTTTTGCCTCCACTGCCAACATATAAACCTCTTCAATTTTAGTATCTGTCAACGGAATACAACCAACCGTTACATTTGAACCGTGAATGAAAATATCACCGCCAAGATTCCCTTTCTCGCCTTTAATTCTATCAGCGTCGTTCGGGTAATTTATGCCCAATGATAAATGAAAATTACTAAGCGGATTAAAACGGTCTATAAAATAAAAACCTTCAGGTGTTTGCATATCGCCCTGTTTACGTTTAGGTCCAAGTACACCCGAAGATGACGCAAAAGGATAGGTTTTTAGCAATAAAAATTGGGAATCAGTTTCATTTTTTGCCCAAACTTCAACCACTTTTTCTTGTTTAAAAACCCTCAGAAAAATTCTCAGTTGCGAAACCTTTAATTTATTTTGAGCCAATAACTCAAAAACCGCTTCTGACTTTTGGTCATAAGCGGTTTTTACTCTCTCATTTTTGAGTTGTTTTTCCTTGAAACTATCAGTAATCATAGACATCATCAGGACAGGAATGAGAAACAGATTTTTGATTTTCATTGTGTTAGATTTTTTGTAAATATTTACTAATCAGACACTTGTGCAATGGAAAACAAAAATGGAACTATTCTGCTTTCCAGACGATACTTTTTTTCTTGCCTACTTGCAATACAATTCTTGTTGGGCTTGGTACTAAAATTAAGCGAGAGTTGGCTACGGGGTCTTCATCTAACTCAACTTCTACACCTGCATCTTTTCCGATTTCGATACCACCATCTGGAGTTTCAACGAATTTACGAGCCAAATATGCAGTTGGTAACAAAACGTCAGATTCTGAACAAAATTCTTTATGAACTTCCTGCAAAACTCCCTCAAGATATTCGCCATAAGTCTCATTGAAATCGTCCTCCATATCATGAAGTGCCTCTTCTAAATCATCGTAGTTATCAGCATTATATGACAACTGGCTTAGTTCTACTCTTTTCTCAAATAAATTTACTAATGCTTCGTCGAGTTCTTGAATGTTCATTTTTGTAATAATTGATTGCTAAAAAAAGGAATATATTTTAATTGGGGAATTTACTAATTTGAAGATTATTTACTCACGAATAAAAGGTGATAAAAGAATCTTTTCTACCGAGGGAAATCGTAAAAATTAAAGTACCAACTTTACTACAAAAGCCACAAAGAAATCAAAAGTAAAGTAGTAAAAAACTTTGTTTTCTTTGTGACTTTTGTGGTAAAAAAAGAAAGTACGTGGTACTTTTAGATTTACAAATTCCCTGAAACAAAGTTAAAACAGGTTCTTTACAAATTTCATAAATCTGTCTATAATTCAGTAATATTGAGGAAAATTTTACGGATTTTGCCCGCACTTGTATCAATAATCTAAAGAAATAGCATCGTTGGACGACATTTATAAAACCATAGCAACCGAAAGCGAAGGAGTTTTCAAGGATAAAGGCAGCAAGTTTCTCGCCTTTGCGTATCCTTTTGAAGATGAATCTGAGCTAAAATCATACATAGAACCGCTCAGAAAAGAGCATTTCAAAGCCGTGCATTTCTGTTATGCGTACCGTTTGGGATTGGATAAAACTAATTTCAGAGCCAATGACGATGGCGAACCTTCGGGTTCTGCTGGTCGTCCGATTTTGAATGTACTTTTGTCGAAGGAAATGACTAACATTCTCGTGGTTGTAGTTCGTTATTTTGGTGGAACATTGTTGGGAGTACCAGGTTTAATCAATGCCTATAAATCAGCAACGGAAGAGGCTTTGTTGAATGCTGAAATCATAGAAAAAACTGTCAATGAAGTTTATCAAGTAACCTTTGGCTACGTCCAGATGAATGATATAATGAAAATTGTGAAGGATTTTGACTTAAAAATAAAGAATCAACAATTTGATAATCAGTGTGTTATTGAAGTTGAATTCAGGCAAAGTATATCTTCGCAAGTGGTTGGGAGGTTAGAGAAGATTGATGAGATTGAGTTTTTACGGACGGTTTGAGAATATAAGAAAATTATGGTCGTAGGTTATGCGAAGCGACCCACGACCAGACATTGTACTTTCAATTCCCCTGAATCGTCAAAACCTTATTTGCTTGCTTATTGATTATCCCACGCAAATCTAAACTTTTAGCAGTTCCATTGACATTGAGCGTTACGGTATGCCCTGGAGCAATCTGTACGGGTTCGGCAGCAAGCGGCACGTGTCCACATGACCATGTAGTGGCATTTCCCCAGTTGCCTGTTGCCTGTGAAGTATTTAAAGCACAGGGGCAAACGCTATTCAAAGCATCACCTGTGATAGTCCAGCCTTTTCCACCACTGGCAATTGGAGTAGTGAGTGTGTTTCTAACGCTTGAAGCACAGTATTTTAAGGGAGAAACATCTCCTAAATTTTTATTGGTATAACCAGCAGTATTCCAAGCAGTTAAAATTGCATCATAGTTAGCAATATTTATGCCCGATGTATTAAAAATATAGGTCATATCAGTTACATTGGCAATGTTCCATGAACCAATATTTTGATTAAATGCACTGGCTTTGTAAAACATATAACTCATATCTGTTACTGCCGCAGTATTCCACGAACTAATATTTTGATTGAAAGCATTTGTTCCCAAAAACATAGTACTCATATTTGTTACTGCTGAGGTATTCCATGAACCAATATTTTGATTGAAAGCTCTGGCATTGTTAAACATAGCTGTCATATTAGTTACTGATGTTGTATTCCACGAACTAATATTTTGATTAAAAGCAAAGGCATTATAAAACATATAACTCATATCAGTTACTGCCGTTGTGTTCCATGCTCCAATATTTTGATTGAAAGCACTGGCTCCAAAAAACATCCAACTCATATCTTTTACTGCTGATGTATTCCATGAACTAACA